>JAFGWO010000217.1 GCA_016937135.1 Pseudomonadota bacterium | reverse complement strand
GGGGTCCCTGGCCTCCAGCGTCATGGTGATAACCGTTTCGGAAGGGGATGCGGATTCTTCCCATGCGACAGAAGCGAAGGGATATCCCATCCGATGAAACCGGGAGACCATCTGTTTTTCTACGCTCTCCATGGCATCGCGAATGCCTGAAGCTCTCCTGAACGCCCGCTGGACCCTTTTTCGCACCCACTCCCCCTCACGGGAGTCAATGTCGGGTGTGAAAATTTCAAGGCGGAAGAAGGGACCACGCTCGATAAAAAAGTTGACGATCATCCCCCCGTCCATTCCCGGGTCAGGTTTAAAGGCGTATTTTACCGACGGGGTCAGATAAAAGCCGTCCTTGTAAAAACCCGTTATTTTTTCCACATCCCTTCGAAGGGTCCTCTCGTCGAGCCTTTCACCGGGCATGGATGCGATCATGCTCAGGAGCTTTACCCGGCTTATCCCAGGGTCCCCATCCAGAATCACATCGGAAATGATCCCAACAGGGCCTTCCCGGACCTGGAAGACCACGATCTGTTGGTTCAGGGCCTCGGACTCAACACGAAAGGTGACTTCAGGGTCCAGAAATCCCCTCCGGACATAATAATCCCGGATTTTCCGCGCATTTTCGAAAAGCCTCTCGTCCGACAGTTCCTCCGATGGGGAAAGATCGGTGCGGCTTAACAGTTCGCCGTCACGGATGGAAAGATTGCCCTCGAACAGGACCCTGGAAAGGTATTGCCGCCCGGTTATCTCGTAAAGGAGGATGACCCCGCTGCCGACCTCCCTGGCGAAGACGTTGACCCGCTTATATCGACCGGTCCGGTAAAGGTTGCTGATCCCATCCCGAACTGCCCCTGGATCGAGGGCCTGGCCTTCCCTTTGCCGGAGGAGGGCTTCCTTTTCGGAGGATGGTATATCCGCCCCCGTAAACCTTATCTCTACCACCTGCCGGCCGCTAAACGCAGCCAGAGAGGTCTGGGCAAGGGCCAGGGAAGGCTCAAGACCGAGGATGCAGAGGATAAAAGTGATGGCTAATGAAGGCTTCATCAGGGAATCTGGAACTGGAAATCGAGATCGAAACCGAATTCCTCCTCCCCTTTCTGTTGTCCGATAAGGGAAAAGGAATCGGAAACCCGGTATTTGAGGAGCACTTCCTGTTCCTCGCTCGTCAGGACGGGGGTCGAATAGGTCAGATAAAAGCTTTCGCTTAATTTCTTGTCCAGCTGGATCCTCGTGGTCCTTTCCCCCGTGGAAGTCACGGCAGAGGGGTTGATGGTGACCCTGTCGAAGCCGGTCAGTTCCTCGACGCCTGTCTCAAGGGTCCCCCTTAATTCCCTTGTAAGGAGAAGGGCCGCCTCCGCCGAGGAAAGTCCTCCCCGGGTAGCAAAGGCCTGTTCTCCCACCGCGCCCCAGGTTAACAGGGATATGATGTCAATTTCGCTGAGGGCCGGTGAGGACAAAAGATCCAGCTGAAATTTATCGGGGACCCCGGTGGCGACAAGGTCCACGATATAATTGGTGACCATTCCCTCCCGGTCGAGGCCGGTGATCTCCGTTCGGGCCGTAAAATCAAAGGCGGGCTCGATCCGGGAAGGGTTGAAAAACCCGATCGAGCCGCTGGTAACTTCGAACATCTGCCCCCGATAAACGATGGTCCCCTCGATAAATTCCAGCCTGCCGGAAAGAACGGGCCTTCCCGCTGTCCCGCGAAGATGAAGGTTGCCGGTAGCCAAACCCTCAAGGAGTTTGATGTCCACCTCAATCGGTGATGCCGTCTCCATCCTGACATCCAGGGTCAGCCATCCCCCCCCTGCCGAATACCCTTCGTCCGTCTCCGGTTTTTCCGAATTCCCCATCCCCTCCCTGATAAGCTCCAAAAAGTTTTCAATGTCCACTTCCTGCGTATATTTCCCCTGGTCCGCGCTTACCGTCCCCCTGATCACGCCCCGCCCTTCGGAAAACCTAAGGCTCAGATTCGCCCGGTTTTCCGTGTAGAGGCCCTGGGGAAACCGGACGGGGATGGACTCGGCTCTCCACCTCAACTCCCCCTGCACCGGCTTGAAGCGTTCCAAAGTCAGGTCCCCTTCCATCCGGACGGTCCCTCCCCCGGAGGTCCCGGTGATCCCCGTCGTCCTCAGCCGGTTTCCCACGATCTCCAGGGTGCCATGAAGGTCTCTTACCGGGAGTTCGAAGGGGATAAAGGCGGAGCATTCAACCCCCTGGAAAACAAGGGTTCCGTCCAGAACAGGATCGGCCAACGGGCCGGAAACCTGGAGGGAAACCCCCGCCTGGCCCGAGAACCGATCGACAGCGGGCTTGAGAAAAGCAACCCCCCGCAGATCGATATTCCCGTCCAGATTCCCTTCCACGTTCGCCCTGGGAGTGATCAGGAGGGTCCCGGAGATATCGGATTCACCGGAAACCAGGGTCGCGCCTATGAACCTGATGCCGGTTTCGGGAAAATACGTGAAGGGGACCGACTCTTCCGACCGGAAACGGATACCCAGGATAACCAGGTCATCCGTTAAAAGGGTGCCTTTGACCACAGTCTTGCGAAGGTTGGCCAGGATCCCTTGAGCCTGCGCCTGGGCACTGACGGACCCCTCAACGGTCCCTTCAGGGATTTTGACCCCCAGGAGGTCGTTAATGGCCTGTCGGTCGGCCGTTCCGGGGGTCCTTATGGCGCCGCTGAAGGGGAAATCCCCCCCGAGCCCGGCCTCGGCCTGAGCGGAATAGGTGCCGTCCAGAAGGTTTCCCTCCG
>JAFGWO010000216.1 GCA_016937135.1 Pseudomonadota bacterium | reverse complement strand
TCGCGGTCGCGCGCCTGGCGGGGCTGCCCGGTTCCGTTATCGACAGGGCCCGAAAGGTTCTTTCCAACCTGGAGTCCCGCCAGCTTGACAGGGAAGGAGTGCCTGTCCTCGCGTCCCGGACGTCGGAAGAACCGGTCCGGGCCGAAAGGGAATCCCAACTGGGGCTTTTCCCGGATTCGGCATCCCGGATCCTTCAGGCGGTCCGGGACGTTGATCCGGACAGCATGACCCCCATCGAGGCCATAAATTTTCTGGCCGGGTTAAAGAGGTATTTTGAAAAATAGGACAGCCATGAAAGTAAAGGGAATTGTGCTCGCGGTCCTGGTTGCCTTTGGCCCCCTGGCGGGGGCGGCCCACGCCAAAACCTACTGCGAAAGGCTCTACGATTCTGCCCGCAGGGATTATTATTCCCTCCTCGAGAGTCCGCGGAAGCAGAAGTTCCACGACAACTGGGAGCGGGTGATCGATAAATTTGAGAAGATCGTGGACCAGTATCCGGCCTGCTCCAAGGCGCCCGACTGTCTTTTCAACATTGGGGTCCTTTACGGCAAACTCTACCGGGTTTCCTGGGTCCAGGAAGACCTGCGGTCCTCCCTCCGGACATACCAGAATCTGGAGAAGGAATATCCGAAAAGCAGCCTCGCGGATGACGCCCTCTTCAACGCGGGGGAAATCCTGGAAGAGATGGGCGACAAGGAAAAAGCCTATCTCCTTTATGCCCGGATCCTGGACCGTTATTCCAAAGGGGACATGGCCCGGAAGGCCAAATCAAAGACAGCCGGGTTGGCGGCCTTCGCCCCGAAGCCTACCCCTCCCAAACCGGCTACCACAGCGGTTCTGGCGGCGGGGTCGTCCCTGGTTGTCACGGACGTGCGCTACTGGTCCAACCCGGATTACACCCGAGTGGTGGTGACCGGGACAGGGGCCTTCCGGTATGAGGAGAACCAGCTCCGACGGGATGACTCGGCAGGGAAGCCGCCCCGCCTTTACATTGACATAAAGGATGCCTCCATCCCAAGAAGCCTCTGTGACCCCATTCCCATAGCCGACGGACTCCTTCAACAGGCCAGGATCGCCCAGCACGATCCCCGGACGGTCCGCCTCGTCCTGGACATTGACAGCATGAAGGACCATCGCGTTTTTTCCATGGAGAATCCATCCCGGCTGGTCATCGATGTCATCGGGGATGAAGGGAGATACAACGGTCGGAAGGTGATCGCGCCCCCGTCGTCGCAGGATTCCCCGCTCCCCCTTGCGCAGCAGCTCGGGCTTGGAATAAAACGGATCGTTCTTGACCCGGGCCACGGGGGCAAGGATCCGGGGGCTGTGGGACCGCGGGGTCTGAAAGAAAAGGAGGTGACCCTGGACCTGGCCAGAAGGCTCAAGCCTCTCCTTGAGAAACAGGGGTATGAGGTCCTTATGACCAGGAAAACCGATGTCTTTATCCCCCTTCACGAGAGGACGGCTTTTGCCAACCAGAACCGGGCCGACCTTTTCATTTCCATCCACACCAATGCGTCCCGCAACCGAAATGTCAGGGGGATTGAGACCTATTTTCTGGGGGTTGCCAAATCCAGGGAGGCGAGCGAGACGGCTATGCTCGAAAACGCTATCTCCCAGCAGGCCCTTTCCGATCTTGAAAAGATCCTTTTCGACCTGACCCGGACGTCCAATCTGAAACAGTCCAGCGACCTTGCCGAATCCATTCAGCAGAACCTCGTATGGGGTCTTAACGATTCCTTTCGGGGCATCCCCGACCTCGGGGTCAAGCAGGCGTCCTTTTACGTCCTGATCGGGGCCCAGATGCCCGCCGTCCTCGTCGAAACCTCTTTCATAAGCAACCCGACCGGGGAAGGCCTTCTCTCCCGGGAGGACTACAGGGAGAAGCTGGCCCAATCCATTTTCAGGGGGATCCTGTCCTACGCGGCGGCTCTTTCCCCCGCGCAAACGGGTAAACTGTGAGCCTCCTGGGAATCGAATACGGGGGAGGGGACACCCAGGGTTCCGGGGAGGGTTTGCGCCTTGGGCGGGCCTATCGGAACGCATGGGACACCCTGAAGCAGGAACACGACTCGGGGGTTGACAGCCTGGAGATAATCAGTCGGCTGACCCGGCTCATGGATGAGGTCGTCCAGTTTGCCCGGAGCCATGCCCGGAAAGAACTCCTTGACCTTGGAATGAAAGAGGACGAAAGCCTCGCGCTCCTGGCCCTGGGAAGCTACGGAAGAAAGGAATTATCCCCCCACTCCGACGTTGACCTTCTCTTTCTGGTCCCCGAAAAGATCACCGACTGGACCAGGGCCTTCACCGAAAAATTTCTTTATCTTCTGTGGGATGTTGGTCTTGATGTCGGATACAGCACACGGACGGTCCAGGACTGCGTCACTTTGGCCCAGGAGAACTTCGATGTGCTCACCTCTATCCTCGATGCGAGGTTCCTCTATGGCGATGCCTCTTTTGTGGACAATTTCCGGAAGGTTTTCTCCAGAAAAGTCCTCGAAAGGGTGGGCGGTGATTTTGTCCGTGAAAAGCTTGACGGCATGGAGCAGAGACTGGAGAAGCACGGAGGAACGGTCTACGTTCTTGAGCCCAATATCAAGGAAGGGATGGGAGGCCTCAGGGACATCCACACAGCCCTCTGGGTGGCCAAGGTGCTTTTCCAGGTGGAGAGTCTGGAGGAGCTTGCCAGGTCCCCTGAACTGGATATCCTTGATCCCGATGATTACCGGTTCCTTGAGAAATCCCTGAATTTCCTTCTCCGGATACGATGTGACCTGCATTTCGCCTCGAGCGCGGCCCGGGACATCCTCACCCTCGATAGGCAGGCCGTCATTGCCGAGAGGTTCGGGGTCCGTCCCAGGGGGGATGTGCCTGCCGTCGAGGTATTCATGCAGAATTACTTCCGCCACACCGGAAGGGTGCACCACATAACCGTGGGGATAATCAAAAGGTCCATCGAGCGGAGGAAGAAGATCCCGCGCTTCCTGGCCCGGCTCCGGGAAAGGGATCTCGGGGAAGGGTTTATTGCGCGGGATGGAAGTCTTTCTGCCCGGGGGAAGATCCCCGGGTTTTTCCGGGAAAATCCGGCCCGGATGATGACGCTTTTCCGCCAATTCCAGAAATCCAACCTGGAGCTTGCTCCGGAGATGTCCCTCGGGGTCAGAAAGTCCCTGAGCCTTGTGGATGAATCTTTCCGCCTCGACCCGGAAACGAGAAAAATCTTTTTTTCCATCCTTGAGGACGACCGGCGGCTGTATGACACCCTTCTGCTCATGAACGAGCTTACATTCCTTGGAAGCTATATCCCTGAATTCGCCACCATCCACTGCAAGATGCAGTACGATTATTATCATACCTACACGGTGGACGAGCACAGCATCAGGGCAATCAAGGAGATCGTCGACCTTCCGGGGACAAAAAGCCCTATGATGCAGCTCTATCAGAAAGTCCTGGAGGAGGTGAGGGATGAACGGATCCTGCTGCTCGTGACCATCCTGCTCCACGATGTGGGGAAAGGAAAAGGCTCCAATCACTCCGAAAAGGGAGCCCAGATGGTAGTGAAGTCCGGGGAGAGGCTGGGGTTTTCCGCGGAGCAGGTGGAAAAAATGGAATTTCTCGTCCGGAATCATCTCCTGCTTTCCCATGTCGCCCAGAGGAGGGACCTGCACGAGGAAAAAACCATCCTCCAGACGGCGAGGGCGGTGGGAGATGCCGGGAAACTGAAACTCCTTTTCCTTCTTACGATGGCCGACCTCAAGGCCGTAGGCCCGGGGGTCTGGAACGAATGGAAGGCCAGTCTCATCAGCGAGCTGTTTCTGGAGGCTTTGAGAGTCATTGAGCAGGGGGGGGTCAGCCGGGAGGAAATCCTGGAGAAGATCCTTCTCGCGAGGGCTTTTGTCGAGGAACGGCTCGCTCCGGACTACGGACTCCCGGAAATACGCCGGGAACTCGATTCCTTCCCCGAAAGGGCGTTTCACGTTTATACCCCCGGGATCCTTGCCCACCTCATCGGGATCCGGCTCAAAATGGGGGAAAGTCCCGTCGGGCTTTCCTGGAGGCAGGCCCGGGATGGAGGGTCCACCAACCTGTTTATCGTCACCAGGGATTTTCCGGGGCTTTTTTCCCGGATCGCAGGGGTTCTCGCGGCCAACAACGTCAACATCCTCGGGGCCAGGATCCTGACGACGGCCGACGGATGGGTTTTCGACGTCCTGCACGTTACAGACAGCGTCCTTAGGCCTGTCCACGATCGCATGAAATACAGGATCGTCAACCGGGAGCTTGAAAAGGTCGTCACCGGCGAGCTGGACGTGGAGGATCTCTTCAGGACCCGGGAGCTTTCCCTGCCCCTTGTCAGGAGGGAAATGGCCCGCGCGAAGGCTCCCGTGAGGGTGGAGATCGATACCAACGCCTCGGAGGACCACACGGTCATCGATGTCTATGCCGCCGACCGGAT
>JAFGWO010000025.1 GCA_016937135.1 Pseudomonadota bacterium | reverse complement strand
GTGCATCACGCATCTGGCTCCCGTGGCCGCCTTTTCGGACCGCCACCTTCTGGTGGAAAAGACGGGCAGGGAAGGAAGGACGGTAATAAAGGTGAGATACCTCGAGGGTGAAGAGAGGGTCAGGGAACTGGCCCGGATGATAGGCGGCCTTGAGATCAAGGCCGGATCGATCGAGTCCGCAAAAGGGCTCCTGGAGGAAGCGCGTGGATAATACCTGTCCGGAGGGGACGCTGAGAAAGGCGCTGATTGGCGATGTACCGAAAATCCATGAATTGATCAACGGCTACGCCGCAAAAGGTGAGATGCTAGCAAGGTCCCGCAATGAACTGTACGAGGGAATAAGGGACTTTTTCGTTCTGGAAAGGGATGGGTCCGTTGTGGGGTGCTGCGCCCTCCATATCAACTGGGAGGACCTTGCCGAGGTGCGTTCTCTGGCGGTCCAGCTAGATACCCGGCACAAGGGGATGGGCAGCCTTCTTGTCAACGCCTGCCTTAATGAGGCGCGGCAGCTGGGGATCCACAGGGTCTATGCCCTGACCTACCGGGCTACTTTTTTTGAAAAACTTGGTTTTTCAAGAATTTCCAAGGATATTCTTCCCCAGAAGGTGTGGGTGGATTGCCTGAAGTGTCCCAAATTCCCCAATTGCGACGAGGATGCCGTCCTGGCGGAGGTGACCTGATTGGATTCGGACAGGCTGGAGGAGATTGCGGAGCGGATACGCGAGGCAGCCGTCAAGGCAGGGGCCGATGATGCGGAATGCCTTGCGCGCTGGAACGTATCTGTCGGCATCGATTTAAGAAAGGGCAAGATCGACGGGGTGCGAAGGAGACAGGAGACCTCGGCTTCCCTCAGGGTCCTGAAGGACGGCAGGGAAGGCATGGTTTTCACCACGGCTCCGGAGGAAACCCTTTACCCCGTTCTTGCGCAGGAGGCCCTGGATTGCGCGGGCCTGATGCCCCAGGTGGAGGGAAACAGGTTCTCCCCGGCCCGGGATTTCAGACCTGTTGAAGGCCTTTTCGACGGTTCCGGCCTAAGCCTGCCCTTCGAGGAAAAAGTCCTGATGGCCAGAGCCGTGGAGGAAGCGGTCCTCGAGGCTGACCCCAGGATCCAACAGGCACACAAACCCTCCTACCACGAACAGGGAAGGAAGACCGCCATCGCCTCAGGAGGGCGGGTCTGGTCTTACGAGGACACTGTGTTTTCCCTTTCCGTGGAAGCCATTGCGAAATCCGAAGGGGAATCCCAGTCGGGGTACGAATACCGGATCTCACGGCGGCTTGCGGATCTTGAACCCTCGCTGGTAGGAGCTTTGGGCGCCCGTGAGGCGGTGGAGCTCCTGGGCGGGGGGATGCCCCCGACCGGCACTTTCCCGGGGGTTTTTCCGCCCAAGGCTGCCCTCGATCTTTTGGGTCCCCTCCTGTCCTCCTTTTCCGCGGAGGAGATGCTCAAGAAGCGTTCTCGTCTCGAAGGGCGCAGAGGGGAGAAGATCTTTCCCGATTGCCTTACCCTGACGGATGACGGCACCTTGCCGTGGCATGCCGGGTCCATTGCCTTCGATGACGAAAGGGTCCCCCCGGTTCCCAGGAATATTGTGGAAAAGGGCGTTGTCCTCGGTTGTTTCCACACCCTCAGGACAGCGGCCATTATGGGAGAGGAGCCGACGGGGAACGGATTCAGGCCCTCGATGACCTCTTCTCCCGCGCCGGAGCCCTCAAATCTTTTTATCCCGGCAGGGTCCCTGTCCTACGCCTCCCTCATGCCTCCCGGAAAGGCAATCCGGATAACCGGTCTGATGGGGACCCATACGATCGACCAGGTATCGGGAGACTTTTCCCTTGGGGCGTCCGGCCACATCCTTGAGGACGGCGAGCCCGTCCGGCCCTTCCGCAGCGGGACGATAAGCGGAAACCTTTTTGAACTGATGACTTCCCTTGCCGCCGTGGGGGATGACCTGACCTTCTACGGGTCCATGGGCTGCCCGACACTGTTCTTTGACCGCGTCCTTGTTTCCGGGACCTGACGGGTACTCTTGCATTTGGAATATTGTTATGCTAGCTTTTACCGGATTTTAAACCTGACCTTGGGCAGCAATTTGCTTCCAATAGGTGGAGTTTATCTGCGATGAAAAAGCGCTATACAATCATGATCCTTCCTGACGAGACGGCAAAGGTCAGGAAGTACCGGGTTCCAAAAAAGGTTGTTCGTTTTGCCATCGCCAGCGCCGTTCTGTTCGTCCTGGGCCTCGGGTACCTGATCACAGACTATTTCGGCATCAAGGGCATGGTGGGTGAAATGGAGAAGCTCCGCATGGAGACCCGCCAGCAGAGGGAGCAGCTTGTCGCCTTCGCCAAGTCCATCGATGACCTTCAGGGGGAAATGGGCCGGCTCCGCCAGTTCGACATGAAATTAAGGGTCATGGCCGATCTTGACGGCGTGGTCTACCCGGAGCAGATCATGGGAATCGGCGGGGAGAACCCGGAGCCCTTCAATCCGCTGGAAGGGGAGATTTCCTTCCAGGACAAGACCCTCGTCGATGGAATGGTCGCGGGGCTTGAACGTCTCAAGGTCGAAACAGACGTCCAGGAGCGCAGCTTCCAGGAACTCGTGGAGTACCTCGAGGACCAGAAATCCCTTCTCGCTTCCACTCCCTCCATCTGGCCTGTCAAGGGGTGGCTCACCTCCAGTTTCGGCTACCGGACGTCCCCCTTCACCGGGAGGCGGGAAATGCACAAGGGCATCGATGTGGCCACCCGGACGGGTACCCCGATCATCGCCCCTGCCGATGGGATTGTTGTTTTCTCGGGGAGGGAAGGCGGCTATGGGAATATGCTGCTTATCGACCACGGATATGGAATAATGACCCGCTACGGTCACTGCGCGTCCCTTGAGGTCAAAAAGGGGGACAAGGTGAAGCGGGGGGATGTCGTTGCCAAGGTTGGAAACACGGGGCGCAGTACGGGCCCTCATTTGCACTATGAGGTGGCTGTCAACGGGGTCGCCGTGAACCCTATGAGATATATCCTCAACTGAAAAGGGTTCCCATCAACTCTTCTGTTTTGATTCAGGCCCCGGAGGAGAGCCCGCCGGGGCCAGTTTTTTGACTTCATGATAAATCTTATCGCGAAAAAAATCTTCGGCACGAGGAACGAACGGGAACTGAAAAGGATCGCTCCCTTCGTAACCCGGGTCAATGAACTGGAGCCGGGAGTAAAATCCCTGGACGATGCCGGCCTGCGCTCAAAAACAGCCGAGTTCCGGCAGCGGCTGGATCAGGGGGCGGTCCTGGACGATCTCCTTCCGGAAGCTTTTGCCGTTGTCCGGGAGGTTTCAAGGCGCGTCCTGAACATGAGGCATTTCGACGTCCAGATCCTTGGAGGGGTCATCCTTCACGAGGGCAAGATAGCCGAGATGAAAACGGGGGAGGGAAAGACCCTGGTGGCCACCCTTCCCGTCTACCTTAATGCCCTGCCCGGGCGCGGGGTCCATGTCGTGACCGTCAACGATTACCTGGCGGCCAGGGACTCGGAGTGGATGGGCGCCATTTACCGCTTCCTTGGCCTTTCGGTAGGGGTGATCCAGCATTCCATGGGGGATGCCGAGCGGAAAGCCGCCTATGGCAGCGACGTCACCTACGGCACCAACAACGAGTTCGGGTTCGATTACCTTCGCGACAACATGAAGTTCTCCCTCGAGGACTATGTCCAGAGGGATTTAAGCTATGCCATCGTTGACGAGGTTGACAGCATCCTGATCGATGAGGCCCGTACGCCTCTCATCATCTCCGGGCCCGCCGAGGAATCCACGGAGCAATATTACACCGTAGACTCCATCATCCCCCGTCTGAAAAAAGAGCTCCATTTCACCGTGGACGAAAAGGCCCGCACCGTCATCCTCACCGAGGAGGGGGTGATGCGCGCGGAAAAGCTCCTGGGGGTTGAAAACCTTTACGATCCCGCGAACATCGAGGTCAACCACCACGTCCAGCAGGGACTCAAGGCCCATTACCTCTTCCGCAAGGATGTGGACTACGTGGTCAAGGACGGCCAGGTGATCATCGTCGATGAATTCACGGGACGCCTGATGCCGGGCAGGAGGTACAGCGACGGTCTGCACCAGGCCCTCGAGGCCAAGGAGAAGGTCAAGATAGAAAGCGAAAACCAGACCCTCGCCTCCATCACCTTCCAGAACTACTTCAGGATGTATGACAAGCTGGCCGGGATGACTGGAACCGCCGACACCGAGGCGGTGGAATTCAAGAAGACCTACAATCTCGACGTCCTTGTAGCCCCCACCCATATGCCCATGATCCGGGAGGACTTCTCGGACGTCATCTACCGGACGAAAAAGGAAAAATACCAGGCGGTGGTGCGGGAAATCGAGGATTGCCATAAAAGAAAGCAGCCGGTCCTGGTCGGGACGACCTCCATTGAAAACTCCGAGCTTCTGTCGAGGATGCTGAAAAGGGAGGGAATCCCCCACCACGTCCTTAACGCCAAGCATCACGAGAGGGAAGCGGAGATCGTGGCGCAGGCCGGACGGGCGGGCGCGGTAACCCTCGCGACGAACATGGCCGGCCGCGGTACGGATATCGTTCTGGGTGGAAACCCCGTCTTTCTCGCCAGAAACCGCGCCCCGGAGGACAACCCCGAGCTGAAGGAGAAGGTCCTCCAGGAGATGAAGGGTCTCTGCGAGAAGGAACGGGAGGTCGTCCTCGGCGCCGGAGGGCTCCATATCCTCGGGACGGAACGGCACGAGAGCCGCCGGATCGACAACCAGCTGAGGGGTCGGTCTGGCCGCCAGGGGGATCCCGGGAGCTCCCGCTTCTTCCTCAGTCTGGAGGACGATCTCATGAGGATCTTCGGTTCCGACCGCATTTCCGGGCTTATGGAACGCCTGGGGATGACGGAGGGACAGGAGATCGAGAACAGCATGGTGACAAAAGCCATCGAGAACGCCCAGAAGAGGGTTGAGGGCCACAACTTCGATATCCGCAAGCATCTCCTCGAATATGACGATGTGATGAATATGCAGAGGGAGGCCGTTTACGGCCAGCGAAGGGGCATCCTGAGCGCGGAGAGCCTTTTTCCGGAAATCGAGGAGATGATCCGGGAAACTGTGCAGGATCTGGTCCAGACTCACATCGACCCGAAATCCCACAGGGATGAGTGGGACATGGATGGCCTTCGCGACCATTTCCAGGCCGTTTTCGGCTTCCGGCCCGATCCCCCCCCCGCCGGGGAGGGTGTCGAGGGGGTTGAAGAGGCCCTGATCGAAGCGGCCCTGGCTGCCTACATCGCGAAGGAGAAATCCATTGGCTCCGAGATCGTCCGGTATGCCGAGAGGATCCTTTATCTCCAGATCCTTGACACCAACTGGAAGGACCACCTTTACGGCATGGATCACCTCAGGGAGGGGATCGGCCTGAGGGGTTACGGTCAGAGGGATCCTCTCTCGGAATACAAGATCGAGGGGTTCCGCATGTTCGAAGAAATGATGAACAGGGTTCGCGAGAACACGGTGAGGACCCTTTTCCAGGTGCAGGTGGCCGAGGGAGAGTCCCTCCCCGGCCGGCGGCAGCAGCGGTATTCCATGGGCCGGGGTTCCCTCGAAAGGAGGCCCGCCCCGGGGCCGGAGGCCGGCACTCCGCAGACCGTCAGAAGGGACACCCCGAAAGTCGGGCGCAACGACCCGTGTCCGTGCGGGTCAGGCAAAAAATATAAAAAATGCTGTGGAGCCAACCAGTGACGCGCCCGGAATCCTGCAGGGTTCCTCCTGGTATCCGGGCAACCCGCGCCCCGGCGTCCAGAGGCCAAACGCCGCCTCTCGTCCGGCGCCTTGATCCCCCTGCGAGGTGAAAGGTCCGTTGACTGGAACAGGAGGGGAAGACACCCGGCCGCGCGTCCTTGTGGTGGACGATGACGATGTTTCCCTCAGCCGGATGGAAGAGATCCTCCTTGGGGGCGGGTTCAGGCCCGAACGGGCAAGGGGCGGTCTTGAGGCCAAAGAGCTGTTTGAAAAAAGGGGATTCGATGTTGTGGTCAGCGAGGTTGTCATGGAGGATGTATCCGGCATTGACCTCCTCCGGTTTGTGCGCGGCCGCGATCAGTTTATCCCTGTGATCTGCATCAGCCAGGATCGCTCCTTTGATGATGCCGTCGAGATGCTCCGGGCGGGGGCATCGGATTTTCTGTCCAAACCCTGCGACCCGCGCCACCTCGTCGGGGCTGTGACGCAAGCCTGCATCAAGCATCAGTATCTGCTGGAGAAGGAGAAGATCGTAGCGGACTCGCACAAGGGGACCCGTGAGCTTCTCGCCCTCCGGCAGCTGGGAGAGGAATCCAGCAAGGGGATTTTGCAGAGACTTTTCAAAAAAGCAGTGGAGGCCGTAGCGGATACCCTCCAGGTAGAATCCGCCTCCCTTATGCTTGCCGAGGGCGAAAATCTCCGGGTGGTGGAGGCGATCGGACTTCCCCGGGAGGGCATTGGCCAAGCTACTGTTCTCCTCGGGAAAGGGGTTTCCGGACACGTTGCCCTGACCGGCGAGGCTCTCCTGATCAACGATATAGACAGGCACGAAAAATTCGGCCCATCAAAACACCGGAAGCAGTATTCAAATCAGTCGGCCCTCTGCGTTCCGCTGCTGCGGGGGGGGCGGGTCCTGGGTGTGATGAACGCCAACAATAAAATGAACGGGGAAACCTTCACGGAATCGGACCGTGATCTCCTCCTCACCATGGCTTCGCAGGTCGCTCTTTCCATCGATAACGCGCGTCTTTTCACGGATCTCGAGAAAAAGGCCGAAGACCTGAAGAGGGCCCACGGGGAGCTGGTGCGGCTGGACCGGGACAAGACGGAATTGATCCTGAACATATCCCATGAGCTCAAGACGCCCTTGACCTCCATCATGGGGTTTGCCAGCCTTATCCCTTCCCTTGATCTCGAAGGGGAGACCGATACCCTTTTGGACTGCGTTTCGCATCTGGAAAAATCCGCGGCCCATCTCGATTATCTCGTGGAAAGGATCCTGGAGCTCTTCAGGCTCGAGGCGGGCCATATCTCCCTCAAACGCATGACCTGTCCCGTTCGAAGGGTTGTGGAGTCGGCTTTTCAGGAGCTGGGAAACCTTGTCGATGGCCGGCGGGTCATATGGGATTTTTCCCGGGACGGCGAGGACGCAGTCACCTGTGATCCAAGGCTTTTTGCGCGCGCCCTCGGCCTGGTCCTGGAAAACGCGGTGAAATTTTCCCCTCCGGAAAGCCCCATCGAGGTGCAGACCGTCTATCATGAACATATGCCGGAAGTGCCGGAGTATGCGCTTTCGGAGGATTCCCCCCTCCATTCCGACTGCGGCAAAGGCTGGGTGAGGGTTGTCGTGCGGGATCACGGGCCGGGGATGAGGGAAAAGGATATCCCGGGCATCTTTGAAAAGTTCAAACAGCTTGGTAATATAATGACGGATAAACCCTCCGGGATCGGCCTCGGTCTGTCCATCGCCCGGGCTATTATGGAAAGGCATTCGGGAGCGGTCTGGGCGGATCTGGTTCCGGAGGGCGGCACCAGACTGAATCTTCTTTTGCCGTTGGTCTAAAAAAATAATCCCCGCGCCCCGGGTGGGGCGCCCGGATCAAGGACTTGAGTCGTGAGTCCTTGCTCCGCAAGGAAAAGGAAAACGACGTTTTTTCCCTTTCCGGTAAGCGTTACGTACCGAATCGGACTTTTTGCGACCTTGTCAGTAGTTGACGACTTCGCAAGAAGTCGTCAACGCGCCCCGCGCGGGGCGCCCGGATCAAGGACCCGGGTTGTAGGTCCTTGATTCGTGAGGAAAGGGAAAACGACGCTTTTCCCTTTCCGGTAAGCGAAAAGTCCCGAATCGGACTTTTTGCGACCCTATAAAACGGAGACGTGGTTTGCGACGTCAGGAAGGATGGCTTGGAAATGGGTAAGGACGATAGCAGAGTCAAGGGACATTACGAGGGAACACTGATTCCCGGCCACGATGGCATGATGATGGAATTCAGCCCCATGACCACGCTCAAGGTCGAGGGGTTCAAGGCGTCCGCTGTTTCCGCGGATATCCGGGGTCAGGGGAACGACCGACTCGATATGGGTCTCATCGTTGCCGAAAGAGGCGCGACGGTCGCCGGGGTTTTCACCAAAAATCTCTGCGCTGCGGCCCCTGTGCGCATCTCCCGGGAAAGGATCCAGTCCGGGAAAACCGCCGCGGTCCTGGTCAACAGCGGAAACGCCAACAGCATGACCGGGAAGGGCGGGGAGGAGGATGCCCTAAGGCTGAGCGCCGCCCTGGCGGATCGGCTCAAGGCCCTCGATGATTCCATCCTCCTGTGCTCAACGGGGGTCATAGGCGTCAAACTGCCTGTTGACAAGATGGAGGCGGCCCTCGATCCCCTCGTCTCGGGTCTTTTCGAGGGGGGGCTGGAAAATTTTACGCGTTCCATTATGACCACCGATACCATGCCGAAATGCGCCAAGACCGAGGCGGAACTGGAGCTGGGAAAGGCAACAGTTGTGGGGATAGCCAAGGGGGCTGGGATGATCGCCCCGGATATGGCAACCATGCTGGCTTTTATCCTCACGGATGCCAGGGTGGATGAGGAATGGCTCAACAACATCCTTCGGGAATCGGTGAGGGACACGTTCAACGCCATTTCCGTGGACGGTGACATGAGCACCAACGATACCGTTCTGATCCTGGCCTCCGGGGTCGGACCCCAGGTCCGGACCTGGAAGGACACTTCGGTGTTCCAGAAAGCCGTCCATCAGGTGTGCAGCGACCTTGCCGGGATGATCATTGGCGATGGAGAAGGGGCCAAGAAGGTCGTCAACATAAAGGTGACCGGCGCGGAGGAGACGGAAGATGCCCGTCAGATCGCCAGAACGGTGGCCGATTCCCTTCTCGTTAAAACCGCCATTGCCGGGGGGGATCCCAATTGGGGTCGGATAGGCGCCGCCGTGGGGCGTGCCGGCGTGGAGATCGACCCTTCCCGCATCAGTATCCACATCGGCGAGGTCAAAGTGCTGGAGGAAGGGGAGATCCCCGAAAATTATCAGGAACAGCGGGCCGCTGAGGTCATGAAGCGGCAGCAATACAATATCATCATCAATGTCGGGGACGGGGACTGCAGCGCCACCGTGCGGACCTGCGATCTCACAGACGGGTATATCGCGATCAATTGCGGTACCGATCCCGATTTTCC
>JAFGWO010000215.1 GCA_016937135.1 Pseudomonadota bacterium | reverse complement strand
TGGATGGCGCGCCGCACGCTGTAAGCCACCGGCTGAATGCCCTCGAGCCCGATGTAGGTGGTGTCGATCTTGCTGACCAGCCCCGTCCCGCACCAGAACTCGCAGATGGAAGCCCCGCCGTTCATGGTAACAAAAAGGTTGCCGATGTTCTGCCGTATCACTTCCCTTGCAAGTGCGAAGGGTTTCCTCGTATAGCTGAACCCCCCGGGGCAGATGCAGCACCCGGGTTTGACGAATGTCTTGACGGCGTCCGAGAGGGACATTTTTTTGTCTTTTCCCCTCAGGTAAACGGGGATCGTCGCCTCTGCCATAACCAGTTCTCCTTTCTGTTTTACGCTGGAAAGATCTACTTTCTGAGTTCGGACCTGCGGTTCCAGGTCGCCCGAAGGATCCGGTCCATCTTTTCCCTGCTCTCCCTGGCGCCCTCGAGGATTTCCGAGAAATTCCTGATCCCGGTCTTGATCTCTTCCTCGATGACCTTGAGGGTCTTCTCATCCTTTACGGACAAGACGGCCTCTTCCAGCGTTTCGAGGGTTTCGGGCGTCCTTCCCAGGGGGTGACGCATGTCGTTAAAGGCTACGGCGACCGAAGTCATGTCCCACGCGGCAGCAATCACTTTCTGCCAGGTCTCCAATGACTCCTTGATCTCAACGTTCTGGGAAAATCTCAGATCTTCTTCCGAAAATCGTGCCCGCATACGCTTGGCCTGCTCCATCTCTGACACCTCCTTTCCTCAATGATAGTTTTTGTATTTCCCGTCTTTTCCGGATCACTCCTTTTTCCTGCGGTCCTCGACGCGGGCGCTGGCGGTCTTGCCTTCGCCCTTGGTCACCCTCGGGAGTTCGTCGGGCCCGATGAGTTCCACAACCTTGGGGTTGACGTCCGTGACCGACTTTACGGCCTCCTTCATCTTCTGCTTAAGGCCCTGCACGAGGTTTTCATCGCTGAGGTAGCCCCTGTCCTTGAGCTCGACCTTGAGGGTAAAGAAATCCATGCCCCTTGGGTCGGTTTCCACAATGATCCGGAAGTTGGCGCCCATTTCGGGGAAGCGGGCGAGGGCCTCTTCCACCTGGCTCGGAAAAACAATGAGCCCGGAGATGGAAACAGCGTCGTCCGACCGTCCCTTAATGGGGGACATCCTCGGATGGGTGCGGCCGCACGGACATGGCTTCCAGGTCAGCGAGGCCAGGTCCCGGCTCCGGTAGCGGATCAGGGGCGTCCCGGTATTGACCAGGTTGGTCCACACCATCTCCCCGTCTTCGCCGTCCGCGACAGGCATCCCTGTATCGGGGTTGATGCACTCGGCCAGGAGATGATCGGCCCACGCGTGCATCCTCTGGGGGGTGGAATCCGTCCTCGCCTGGCACTCGCAGGTCATCCCGGGCCCGAGAAATTCCGTCATCCCGAACTCGTCAAATGCCATCGTCCCGAAAAGCTCCTGAATCCTCATCCTCGTGGACCAGGCCCAGGGCTCGGCCCCGTGGAGGCTGATGCTGCACGTTGAATCTTTCGCGAGGTCGAACCCTTTTTCCTGGGCCTTCTGCCCCACGTACAACGCAAAAGACGGTGTGGCGCAGAAGGCCTTGACGGGAAGATCAACCAGGATGTCCACCATCCTGTCGGACTGTCCGCCGGAAAGGGGGATGGGACAGGCCCCCATCCTCTGGGCCCCGTAATGGAAACCGAAGCCCCCGGTGGGAAGGCCGTAGCCGAAGGAGTTGAGGAAAATATCCCCCGGCCTTACCCCCACCATCCATAGCTCCCGGGCGTTGCGGTCGGCCCAGAGATCGATATCGTGTTCGGAGGCGAATATGAGGACCGGTTTGCCGGTAGTGCCGGAGGTGCTGTGCATTTCCCTCATATCCCCGACAGGCCCGGTCACTATCTTGGTCGGGTACCCCTCCCTGACCGTGCTTTTTTCCATGAAGGGGATCTTGCTTATATCATCGAGGCTTTTCAGGTCCTCCGGTTTGAAACCGGCATCCTGGTAAACCTTTTGAAAGTAGGGATTGTTGTCGTAGATGTTTTTGACCTGTTTCCTGAGGCGTTCGAGCTGAAGGGCCTTGAGCTTTTCCACAGGCATTGTTTCGATCTCTTCCTGGTAAAAAGCGCTTTTCGGATCGGGAATCTTCGCCTTGATCTCCATCGTCGACTCTTCTCCTCCCTGGGTCTGGTATTGGGTTCGTTATACGATATGCCGTTTTACTGTGTGAAGTATACCAGTTTCTATAACACCGTTTTAGCCTTGTCAAGGAAAAAGGGATGGCAATGGAAATCTCCTTTTCCGCGGATCTTCCAAAGGACCTGAAATTACGGGGAAAAGAGTGTCAATGGTAGAATTTATAACGGACAAAAGGTTTCCAGGGGTTCCTTCGTCCCGGAAGGAAGAAAATGAGACACCATTTGCCAAGGCAGGGCCGCGTTGTGAGCGAGGAGGATTAACCGTGTTTTATTTTTAAAAATATTCAAAAAAGACCGGGCTTTGTAAAACATGTTTATCCGGTAAGGGGAAAGATCCGTTGAGTTCAGAGTTCAGGGTTCAGAGTTCAGAGAAAAACCGGTTCAAAGGGCGGAGTCCTGCGAGGGAACGGCTGGACCAGCGGGCGACTGAACGACGAGACGACTGAAAGACTGAAAGACCGGGCGACGGGGCGACTAAACAGCTGGACGAGTTGACGACTAAACGAAAAGACGACTGGACGACGGGAACGGCAAGGTGTTTTTCCTCCACCCTTCAACTACGCTCCCCTCAACCATGCCCCGTTCGACTGGGCTCAGGGCAGGCAGGGCCTTCGGCTTCCCTATTCCCTATTTCGGATCTTTTAAGCCTGAACGCAAATTGGCGCGAAGGATGCCATTTCAGGCTCTCCCGACAAGGGCCGCAAAGGGAGCAACAGGGAACTGGGATCAAGTGGACGGCTCTTTCGTTGAACGTGGGACGTGGAACCTGGGACGTGGGACCTGCTTTTCCTTCCTCCTTCCTCCTTCATCCTTCTTGTATTCCCCTTCCTTTTCAGACCTTCATGATCTCCCTTTCCGTTACAGTCAGCCTCTCGGCCCCCTCTCCGGTCAGGAGAAAAGTGTCTTCAATGCCGGTGATCCCCTTGCCGGGGTGAAAGATCTTCGGTTCCACCGCGAAGACCATCCCCTCCTCCAGGACCCGGTCCTGACGGGGCGCCAGGAAGGGATACTCATCGATCTCCAGCCCGAGGCCGTGTCCCACGAAACGCACCTGTTCTTCCGGCGGCCCCATGAAGCGGTCCTCAACACCAAGCTGATTCGCCTTCTGGACGGCAGCCTCGTAAAGGCTGCTCCACCGGACCCCCGGCCGGGCCCGCTCCAAAATGCCGTCCTGGATCGACAATGCCTGCCCAAACCCCTCAAGGAGGTCATCTTCCAGGTCCCCGATGACCATCAGCCTCGTCTGGTCAATTAGGTAGCCCCCTACGCACCCGACGAAATCAACGCTGACGGGTTCTCCTTTCCGGATCACCCGGAACCCCGCCCCCTGGGCCACAGAAGGGTTGACCCCCATCCCCCCCGAGGGGGCGTCCAGGTGGGACATGATCGCGGAATCCGGCCCGCTTATGATGTGGCCGTAAAAGAGCTCCTGGTTAAACCCCCGCATCCTTAGGATCCCCTGGTGCCCGAGCTCCCTGGCCCGTTTCTCGAGAACGGAGGCAAAATCGATCTCCCGCATCCCTTCCGACAGGACATCTGCCGCCGCTTCCATGACCATTTCGACCTGGATGCCGGCGGCCCTGACCCGCTCGATCTCGTAGGCCGACTTGATTGCCCGAACCTCCCTCGCCAAGGGCCCCTGGTCCCTCCACTGGACCCCCGGAAAAAGGGTTGAAAACCGCGTGAAGGTCGCGGCCGGGATCACGTCCAGCTCGAGGCCAAGGACCCC
>JAFGWO010000214.1 GCA_016937135.1 Pseudomonadota bacterium | reverse complement strand
TATGATTCTGTTCTGAGAGGTTTTTCTTGCCCCCATTTCTGGAAAGGAACACTCACTAAGATCCGGACCACACCTAAAAAATAGAAAACAAGCCAGGGGAATTTCTTAAACCATTCCAGGTCTCTTTTGCAAAAGTGGATTTGGATCTTATTATTCCGTTTCTCCCCTTACGACTCTGACCCCTTGAGACTTTTGCCCTTCGACTCACCACCCGAGCCAACAGTGGATCGCTCAGGGCCACTCGCCGCTGCCAGTGGCATTCGCTTTTCGAATTATGGCCTGCCACAAGCAAACAAAAAGGCCTTCCTCTTTCGAGTTGGCCTTTTTGTGCGTCGAGTGGCGGAGGAGGAGGGATTCGAACCCCCGGTGGGTTGCCCCACAACGGTTTTCAAGACCGCCGCCTTCAACCGCTCGGCCACTCCTCCGCGAGATGCATATTAGGGGGGAAGGGAGTATAGGGGTATGGGTGTAGCGGTGTTTTCACCCGTACTCCCCTGCGCCCACACTAGGTTACCTGCCCCCGGGCAGTTTAACCACCCCGGGTGATAATTTCCATCCCGCCCATGTACGGGCGCAGCGCCTCGGGAATGATCACGGTTCCGTCGGCCTGCTGGAAATTTTCCAGGAGGGCCACCATGCACCTGCCCACGGCGAGACCGGAGCCGTTAAGGGTGTGCACCAGGCGTGTGCCCTTGGCCCCCTCGGGGCGGTAGCGGATCTGGGCCCTGCGCGCCTGGAAGTCCTCAAAGTTGCTGCACGATGAGATCTCCCGGTAGGTCTGCTGTCCCGGCAGCCAGACCTCCAGGTCATAGGTCTTCGCTGAGGCAAAGCCGAGGTCTCCGGTGCACAGGGAGACTACCCGGTAGGGAAGCCCGAGCCTCATGAGGACTTCCTCCGCATCCCGGGTAAGGGATTCAAGCTCGTCGTAGGAATCCTCGGGCCGCGTGAACTTGACCAGCTCGACCTTGTTGAACTGGTGCAGGCGAACCAGACCCCGGGTGTCCTTGCCGTGGGAGCCGGCCTCCTTCCGGAAGCAGGGGGTGCAGGCGGCGTAGCGGATGGGGAGCGCGGACTCCGCCAGGATCTCCTCGCGGTGGATATTGGTGACCGGGACCTCCGCCGTCGGGATGAGGTAGTATTCCCCCCCTTCCACGTGGAAGAGGTCCTCCTCGAATTTGGGAAGCTGGGCGGTCCCCGTCAGGCTGGGAGGCTGGACCATGAAGGGGGTCAGGACTTCGGTGTAGCCGTGCTCTAACGTGTGCAGATCCAGCATGAAATTGATGAGGGCCCGCTCGAGCCTTGCCCCTGCCCCGGTGAGGAGGGAAAAACGCGCCCCCGACAGCTTCGCCGCCCGGGGAAGGTCGATGATCCCCAGCATCTCTCCCAGCTCCCAATGGGGAAGGGGGTCAAAGTCAAAGACAGGTTTTTCGCCCCAAACCCGGATTTCCGGATTTTCCGATTCATCTTTCCCGACGGGGACGCTTTCGTGGGGGAGATTGGGCAAAGTGAGGAGGATGCCGCTTAGTTTCTCCTCGACGGCCTTTAACCGTTCTTCGTTTGCCTTGATCCTCTCTCCCAGGGACCGGACCGCATCCTGGCGTTCCCTTGCGTCAAGACCCTGTTTACGCAGGGCCCCGATCTGGGCAGACTCGGCGTTTCGCAGGGCCTTCATGTCCTCCGTCTCCTGCAGGAGGGCGCGCCTTTCCTCGTCGAGGTCCCGGAAAAGGTCGAGGTTCCCCGAGTCCCCCCGCGTGGCCAGGCGGGAGGAGGCGTAGTCCAGATTTTCCCTTAAGAATTTTGCGTCAAGCATGATAAATCCATAAAAGTTCAGGGTTCAGAGTTCAGAGTCAGAGTCCAGTGTCCAGAGAAACCATTTCAGATCCCGCCCTGCTGACCCGTAAATTCGTCCAGGGCAGTGACCTGAAGGGTCAAAAAAACAGGGATTAGAGTATCAATTCCAGTGCGCGATTTCACCTTGAATCTTCAGGGTTTTGGGACCCGGGAGCAGATTAAATGCCGAACCAGAGGAAAAGATACAACATAAAAGGTGAATTTTGGAGAGAATGTTTTTTACCATCGGCCTGGGACGAAAACTTCAGGTTGGGAAAAAAGGCCACCCGGTAAGAAAGCGGTCATTTTGATCTGAGTTTGTGCGAAGCAATCTCCGGGATCGCTTCTTGCGGGATTCGTTTCCGCCGTCGCTCTTTGAGCTTTGGCAAAGCATGCGCGATGAACCTAAAACAGCCTCACGCCCTTCGACGCGCTAACGCTTGCTCCCCTCGACAAGCTCGGGGCAGGCAGGGCAGCCTCACGCAAAGAAGGGCAAAGCAGGTTCAAAATTTTTTCCCTGAACCTTAAACTCTTAACTGGTTTTTCCGGACGGGCGTAAGTCAATCATTCTGGACTCTGGACTCTGGTCTCTGGACTATGATGACCCCGGGTCAGGTCCTCCATCCTTGCCAAGGCCCTGCCTCCGTGCTAACGTTTCGCAATGATTAAGCTTTTTCAATTTCTACCCCTTCTCCTGGCCCTGTCGGTCCCTCCAGTTGCCCAGTCAGCTGAGGGGGCGAGGGTACGGGTCGCCTTCGCCGGCGATTTTCTTCCCGCGGGAAGCGCCGGGCCGGTCATCGAAGCCCGGGGGTATGGCCACCTTTTCGCGGGGGTCAGAGACATCCTGGACAGCGCCGATGCCCTTGTTCTGAACCTCGAGACCCCCATCTCCACCCGGGGCAAGGCCCTCGAGGGGAAAGAATACACCTTCCGGGCGCCCCCGGCTGCGGCCGTCGGGATGGCCGAGGCGGGGGTCAGAGCCGTCTGGCTGGCCAACAACCACATCCTCGATTTCGGGACTGAAGCCCTTTTTGAGACCATCGGGCATCTCGAAAAGGCCGGGATCGCCCATGCGGGGGCCGGCTGCGATGTTGCCGCCGCGGCCTGCCCGGCAAACCTGCCCTTTCCCGGGGGGACGGTATCCCTCCTTTCTTTTTCCAACACTTTCCCCGACAGCTACTGGGCGCAGGATGACCGACCGGGGACCTTCTTCGGCGCGCCCGGGCCGGTGGGCAGGGCTGTCGAGAGGGCCCGCGCCGCGGGGCAGGGCCCCGTTGTGGCCTCCTTCCACTGGGGGGCCGAGCTCATGGCCGAGCCCAAGGAATATCAGCCGGTCCTCGCCCGCCTGGCAATCAACCGCGGGGCGGCCCTCGTTGTGGGTCATCACCCCCACATCCCCCAGCCCATCGACGTCTACAGGGGGGCGCCCATCCTCTACAGCCTGGGCAACTTCGCCTTCGGGTCCTACAGTAAAAAAGTTTGGGAAGGGCTTCTGGCCGTGGCCGAATTCGGCGAAAGGGGTCGGTGCGTTTTGCTGGAGGTCTACCCCATTCTGGTGAACAACCACGAGGTGAATTTCTCGCCGCGCCCCATATCGGGCCTGGAGGGGCAGCACATCTTCGAGGCGCTCACGGCGGGGATCGACAGGACCGAAGCCGAGGTCGCCTGGGACGGGGAGAGGGGCCTGATTATTCCGAAGAAGGAATAGGGAAGGGAGAAGGGAGAAGAACTCCCGGACCCGAAAGCCGCACCCTTCGAACGTCAGGTGTTCGCGAGGCCGAAATTCACGCCGAAGCAATCTCGTTACAGAATTCAGGGAATATCGGTTCCGGCGGTTGCCCTGGACCC
>JAFGWO010000213.1 GCA_016937135.1 Pseudomonadota bacterium | reverse complement strand
TTTCCGTACACCGAACCCATCCTCCCCAGTTCCTCCTTCACCCTTTCCCGGAGCGACTCCGGGGCCTCCACCACCACCTCCGCCCCATGGCGCAGGATGTCCATGAGGAGCTCCCGCTCGTCGGAGTAGGGGACCCTCAGGCGGCAGCCGCCGTCCTCGAGGTGCTCGCACACCTGGTCCGGGTGCCAGTGCTCCTGCTCCACCCAGCGGGCCCGGTGGGGGGAGAAGCGAAAAACTGCCCAGTCCATGACCTTCCCCGCGAAGATCCCGTAGGAGGCTGCGAAATACGCGTCCAGGTCGGCCTCGGGGATTTCCTTCGCCTTTCCGTCCGCCTCCCCGACGCCCCGGATGGAGTCCACGGAGAAGCTCCGCAGGGCCTCCCGCCAGTGGCACCAGGCGTCTAAATACCAGTTGTCCCGGTAGTGGACGAGGCGCTGGGGGGAGACGACCCGGGCGTTGACCTCGTCCCGGGCGCGGCTGTAGGCCTGAATCCCGATGCGCCTTCTCTCAAAGAGGGCCCGGGCTATCTCGGTAAAGAACCTGGGTTCCACCGTCCGGCTGGTCATGGGGAGGACACGGATCCGGCCCAGAAGGTCGGCCGGGGAACGGCCGGAGGACCGGAGGAGCTCTAAAAGTCTGTGGCGGATGGGGGAGATGTGGGGCGCGAGGACCCAGGGGTCGATCCGCGACAGGCTGTCGTGGGCGACGAGGAGGGCGTAGAGTTCGGAGGAGTTGAACCAGATCCCGGGAAGCTCGTACTGCGGCCCGACCTGGGCGGCCGAGGAGAAACAGTATCCACCGGCCTCCCGGTCCCACTCGATGGGGGCGTTCATCCGGTCCCGGAGGTACTGGACGTCCCGCTTGAAGGTGGCCCGGGAGACGCCGAGTTCCTCTAGAAAGACGCTCATTGGGACCGTCCGCCTGGCCCGGAGCAGCCTCTCGATCCTGTAGAACCGTTCCGTGCGGTCCATGGGAACTCCAAAAGAAGTAACGAGTAACGAGTAACGGGTAACGAGAGAGCGGAATTCCTGTTTCAACTTAGTCTTTTCCGCTCGTTACTTTCAACTTTTTAATGGTTCCCCTCGGGAGTCTGCACACTTCGAGATCGAAAGCGGAAGACCGCAGGACGGGATTCCCTTTGGCCCATTGAGGGCCAAAGGGAATCAGCCGCGATCCTCCTTCGCCCCTCGACAAGCTCGGGGCTATGGCGGGATTCGCGGTCACAGCAGACACAAACAAAAACGCCCCCCGTGTGGGAGGCGTTTTGTTTGTGTGGTGAGCCGCGAAGGAATCAGCCTTCGCCAAGGCTTCGTCCTGACAAGTCGAACCTTCAACCTACGGATTAAGATGCAAAACCACCGAGCTTCCGCCGTCGCTGATTTCGATAAAGCTTACAGCTATGGCGAGACAAGTCCCACCCGCCTCAGAATCTTGGAACTTGTTGAAAGTAAGAGAAATATACCTGTTACATTTTTAGTAGTTTTAGACCTCCAGAATCGGTCAAATTGGAAAAGTCCCACACGGACATGATCGCCCTCGGCGCCCCCGGCTCTGGGACATTACATGATCTTGGATCGCATCTGCATTGGAGGGGGAAGGTCATAAAAGGAGGCTCAGACTTCCCGAAACCAAAATCGTTCAATTTCTATAAGCGTTTAATTTAATTATAAAATACCCAAAATATACCCCAAACAGGGTGTTTCCCCTGGGAAACCAGTTTTCTTAAGGTAGACGGGATTTTGCGGACATAAATCCTGTTTCGAACCGAGCTTGGGGGAAAAGGGGACCGGGAGATGGAAAAGGATTTCGGGAAGAGGCGGGAAAGCAAAGGAAGCGGCAGAGGCGGGGCAGATTCTTTTTTAAGCATAAAACCAGGTGGTTTCCCGGAAGTACCGGCATTTTACATTGGTGCAACCTGGATTTTTCCTGAAGAATCGGTTTATCGGCTAAATCCGATGATCAATATGAAAAAAATAACACTTTTTATTGTCAAATGGAAAAAGTGTGTAAATTTTTTCTCATTTTCCCCTATAAAAAAAGGGAAAATGTAGGATCTTCGGCTGGCATAAAAATTGCCAATTAAAACGGCGTTTGGGTTTTTGCAATTTTCCTGGAGGGGAGAATCAGCGGGAAGCCCTTTTTCAAAAGGAACGAGCGGGTTCAGTAAGCCGCGCCCTTGCGGACCTGGGGATTTTTGAGGAAAGGTAAAGGGGATGCTCATGGGAAAGCACAATATCGAAGGGAATCATCCAGCCCGGTGTTCAGGAGGCCACCCCGCCAGGCTCCCCTTTCCGCCCGGCAGAGGCTCCATTTTGTATATGGCAACCCTGCACAGTGGGAAACCGCCATATCGTAAAGGATTTCAGGCGCCCGGTTGTCTTCATGACGGCTGGGCGTTTTTGTTGTGAGGGATTATCCGGGAACAAGTGTCGGAAATAGGTGACATCGAGAATTTTCTCATTGGGTTGATAGCGGATCGTTTTTTCGAAGAAAGGTAGGAAACATGAATCGTCTGACGAGGCTTGGGGTCCTTTTGTCCGTCCTGTTTCTTGTCATGGGTGTGCTCGGTGCCTGCGGGAGCGGGGGTGGAAATAATATTAATCAAGAATTGACTCCCCAAGATGTTAATCAAATGAACAATGCTTTAACCAATGGCCGAATCATC
>JAFGWO010000212.1 GCA_016937135.1 Pseudomonadota bacterium | reverse complement strand
TCCGAGGGTGAAAGGATCATATACCGGATCATCATTGTCCAGTTTCTCCGATTCTAAAGCTTTTCCAGGACCTGCCTGATTTTTCTGAGCAACTCGATTTTTCTTCCCTCATCGGTCGGTCCCTTCAGATAGCCGCCGGAGAGGGCCTCTCTGACGAGGGGAAAGAACCGGAACGGGGGAAGGTTCTGGTCCCGGGCGGCTTCCTCCAGGGTTTTCCCCCCTTCAAAGGTGCTTACGACCAGTGCCATCTCCCCGTTTTCCGTGGGTTTCGGGACCCCTTCCCCCGGTGCCAGGACAGTGTCGGGAGGGGGCAGGTGCCGCTGGGCCTCCCTCGTCTCGTCGGCCAGGCGAACCCCCTCCATGAGAAGTTCCTGACTCCGCTTAAGGGCGATATTGGCCTTGACCGGGATGGGCTGCTGATCGAGACGAAAACGCCCTTCTTTCAGGGAGAGGAGGACAATGAAGGCATCGACCCCGGTCCATTTACCCACCTCGGCAAAGACGGGCAGCCCCTCCTCGAAGAATATCTTCCCATCCCCGGAAGGCGATTCGATCTGGAGCATCCCCGTCTTCCTTCCCATCTCCACAAGCTGGATAATGTCAACGAGGTCGACCTCCCGTATAAGGCCCTTCAGGCTTCCTCTCTCATCCAGGTCCTTGAATTTCCTGGTCAGGGAACGGATTCTGGCCTTGAGTTCCTTGATGGAAAATGGCTTGGTGATGTAATCATCCGCCCCCATTTCGAGACCGACTACGCGTTCCTCCACATCTTTTTTCGCGCTCAGGAAAATAAACGGCACGGTGGCGGTTTCGGGCCGGGAGCGTATTTTTCGGTAAAGCCCATATCCGTCCAACCGGGGCATCATGATATCGGAAAGGATGAGGTCGGGCCTTTCCCTGATCGCCTTTTCCAGGGCCTCCGCCCCGTCGCCTGCCTCCACGACATCGAAGTCCGCCTCGAAAGCCAGGCGAAGGAGGTGCCGGATATTTTCCTCGTCATCGACGACGAGAATCTTTTCCCTCATCTTCTCAGGCAAGGTTTTCCTCTCCCAGGGCAGTTATGAAAGCATTGACGATAAAAGGATCGAACTGTGTCCCCGCGTTCTGCCTCAGTTCCTCAAAAGCTTCCTCCCGGTTTCGTTCTCTCCTGTAGGGGCGGCTGGTGGTCATGGCATCGAAGGCATCCGCTACTGCCATGATCCTCCCGACCATAGGTATCTTGTCGCCGCAGATCCCGTCCGGATAACCTTTCCCGTCATACCTTTCGTGATGGTGCCGGATTCCAGGCACGATCTGGCTGAAGGCCTTGAAGCGGCCCAGGATCTGGGCCCCTATGACAGGATGCTCCTCCATGGCCCTCCTCTCATCAGCGTCAAGACGCCCCTTTTTGCCCAGGATGTACTCACGGATCCCTATTTTCCCGAAATCGTGAAGCTGTCCCGCAATCTTCAGCATGGTGAGGAATTTGGGATCGTGGCCCATGCGGCGTGCGGTCTTGACGGCGTATTCGGCAACCCTCCTGGAATGTCCGTGGGTGTAGGGATCCTTGGCGTCGATGGCCGAAGAGAGGGCCCCCAGGGTGGAAAAAAGGAGATCCGCAAGATCCCGGTAAAGGCCGACGGCGTGCAGGACCGAGGCAGCCTGACGGGAAAGGGCCAGGGCAAAACGCATTTCGGCCTCCTTGACCGGGGTCGGTCCGGGAAAACCGAAAACAAGATGTCCCTCTCTCATATTCCTGACGCGGAACGGGATTGTCAGGATATGGGCCGGGCCGAAACCGTTTCCCGGATCCACCTGGATCATGGCCGGACCGCTGCAGACGAGGATCGGCTCATGGAAAACAGCCTCCAGCTCGTCCTTCCCGCCGGGAGGAAGATGCCCCCAACTCTCTAGCAGCTCGAGATGCCGGGGGTTCTCATCACCGGAAAGAAGGAGCATGCCCCATGTGGCCTCGAGCTTCTGGATCCCTTTATCCAGGATAACAGAGAAGGCCTTTCGGGATCCTTTCTCGGGAATGATGTTCTCCGTGACGGCGTAAAAGAACATGAGCTCCTCATATTTTTCCAGGAGGAACTCCGTTGTATCCTCAAGGGTGTTCCTGGAAGCGGCTTTTTCGAGAAGCTGACTCTGGATAAATGCCGCGAGGGCCTCGAGGCGGGACCGCGTCAGGGCCGGCGCCTTCCCGGCGTTGGAAACCAGCCCATCGACATCGTCGATTCCGGTCAGCCACGCCAGCTCCCGAAGGTGTTCCCTGTGCTCTTCCGTCAGGCCGTGGAGAAGAGCGCCGCATATCATCACCGAACCAAGATCGCTCCCCTCGGGACAGACCAGGGGAACGGCCACCCCGCCCATCCTTGCGTAGCAAAGATCAAAAACAGGTTCCCCCTTTTCAAGGGCCTGTTTTTTCAGGTTACCGATGAAGGACCGGCATCTTTCGGCCGACGTCCTGTTGGCTTTCAGCTGAAGGCAGAAGGAGGACTCCCCTATGATAAGGTTTTCATTCTCAGAGCCGGGGGGAAAATAGGAAAGGCACAGCCCCGTCACATGGGACAGGGACTTGAGGAAGGACTTCACGTCCTCCGCTCTTAAAGAATTCCCGTTAGGCCCCGTTCTCATTCCCAGGTCTCATCCCCGAAATGGGAGCTGCTTCCACGGGAACGGTGAAGAAGAAGCGGCTTCCCCCGCCCTGAGCCGGAGTCACCCCGATCCTTCCCCCGTTGATCTCGATCAGCCTTTTGCATATCGGCAACCCCAGACCAACCCCGGGATGATCGCTGTCGGAAAATAGATGATGCTCCCGATATCTTTCAAAAATGGCCTCTTCTCTCTCCTCCGGCACGCCGGAGCCGTGATCGCGGACGAAAACCTCTACGAATTTCTGGCCGTCCCCGGAACGGGATGGCTCCGCGCCCAGGATGATCTCCCTGTCGGGCGGACTGTATTTGATGGCGTTTGACAAAAGACGATTGGTCACATCAAGGATGCTCTCCTTTTCGGCCCTGACCTGGCCAAGCCCGTCGGCAAGGAAAGACTTTATGGTGAGGCCCTTCTCCTGCGCGGCGGCCTGGTTGTTGGCGATAGCGGAAAACAGGATTTCGGCCACGGCGAAGGGTTCCGGCGATGGACGGTGGTCCGCCAGTTCGATCCTGGCAAGGCTGAGGAGATCCTCCACAATTTCCGTGAGCCTCTCCGTCTCCTGGGTGATGACTCCCAGGTATTCCCTCTGGCGGGGGGAAGCCTCGGGATAGAAATCCTCCAGCAGGAGATCCAGAAAACCCCTGAGAGAGGTCAACGGATTTCTCAAATGGGTGGAAACGTTTTCGAGGAACCGGTTCTTGAGGCGGTCCATTTCCTGTTCCGGGGACGTATCCCGGAGAAGAAGGACAAGGCCAAGGGTCTTTTTCTCTTTCTCGTCCACCACGGCCACGCTTGCCATGAGAGGGAATCCTTCCCCGATGGAATTGAAACGCACGGTCCAGGTGGGGTTTTTGATCCCGATCCTTTGCTCCTGCAGGACGCTGAAGGTTTCCCGCGGAATCCTCTCGAAAAGGTGGGTTCCAGCCAGATCTTTTTCCGCCCCCAGCAGCCGGTGGGCCATGGGGTTGGCGTGGATGATCCTGTAGGACCAGTCCGTAAGGATGACACCCTCGCTCAGGTTGCTGAGGATGGCCTCGACCCTGTTCTTCTCCAGGCCGAGGACCGCAAGCTGCCGGTCCCGGTCCTGCAGAAGCTGGACATTGTCCAGCAGAATCGAGACCTGATTCGTGATCATCTCCACCAGGGCGCGGTCGTCGGGAATGAAAAAATCTTTTCTGCTCGAAAAAAGTATGAGGCTTCCCAGAACCCCCCGCGAAGAACGCAGGACCACCTCAAGCTCCGAGGATGCCGGCTTTCGGATTTTTTCCTTTCCGAGTTCCGAATGTTCAATCAGCTTCGTTTCCAGGAGGGCCAGGGAGTTGAAGTCCTCTTGTCTCCCCTCGGCCAGTTTCAAGGTCCCTCTCCTGATGATCTCCTTTTTGGACACCTTCAAGGGGCTGTTCCGGTACCTTAATGCGACAAACTTGTGCTCTGCTCCCGGCAAAGCCACAAAAATAACACCCAGATCAAAATCAACCACCTGACACAACAGGCCCAGGACGTTGGCCAGGAGGCTGTCGGGGCGATCGAGGTACGTGAAGAGCTTGCTGGTTTCATTGAGGATCGTCAGCTCGAGGAGCTTGCGCTCAAGAATTTCATCGACGCGGCCTTTCAGCGCCTCGGTCGTCAACTCCTCCGGCTTGACCGGGCGGATTTCCGGGTGCTCTTTCTCGAGCAGGGACGAGACAGTTTCAAGGAGGCTCTGTTCCTCGACAGGCTTGGTGATATAGGCGTCGGCCCCCACTTCCAGACCCCAGAACCGATCCTTCTGGGTATCCTTGGCGGTCATCATGACAACGGGAAGCCCCCGGAGCCTCTCGTCATTACGGATAAGACGGCATACCTGATAGCCGCTCATCTCAGGCATGACGATGTCCAAAAGGACCAGATCCGGCGGGTTCTCCCCGATGGCCCGCATGGCTTCATGCCCGTTCAGGGCCTTATCGACCGTGTAGCCCTCCCTGGTCAGGATATCGCGGGTCATTTCCTGGATGAACGGGCTGTCATCCACAACAAGAATCCTTCGGGTCATCATTTGTCTCCTGCCTTCCCGGCGGCCATCCGGATGATGAAACAGCACCCTCTTCCTTCTTCCTTGTCCGCAAGGGCGATCCGGCCGCCGTGAAGTTCGATGATTTTTCTGGCTATGGCGAGGCCCAGACCGCTTCCCTTCCCTCTTTCCCCGCCATCCCTTTCAGCCCGGTGATACTTCTCGAAAATGAGTTCCCTTTCTTCAGCGGGGACGCCGGGCCCATCGTCGCAGACCTCGATGAACGCGAACCCGTCCTTTTCCCGGAGGGTGGTCCTGACTTTCCCCCCCTCGGGCGAGAAGCGGATGGCGTTCGACAGCAGGTTGATCAGCACCTGGAGCATCCGGCCGCGGTCCGCATGGACAAGGATCCCGCCATGGACAAGGTCCATTTCCAGAAGAACCCCCTTCCGGCCGCTGAGTCCCTCCATGCTCCGCATGGCGTAAGTGACCAGCTCGGGAAGCGACAGGGTTTCCCGGCGCAGCTTCATCCGACCCGATTCGAGGCGCCCCAGGTCCAGAAGCTCCTCGATGAGGGCGATCATCCGGTCGGCTTCGGAATCCAGGATCCCCAGATATTCTTTCAGTTTTTCTTCGGATTCGTAATCCTCGTTGAGGAGGATCTCGATGAAGCCCTTCAGCGAGGTCAAGGGGGATCGCAGGTCGTGGGAAACGATCGCCAGGAATTCTTCGCGCGTCTTTTGAAGGTCGCGGATAGAAGTCAGGTCCCTGAACCCCAGCAGGAGCCGGGGCGGCGAATTTCCCCTGCTCAGGGCCAGCCCGACCAGTTCAATCTCGTGCCCTTCCCCTTGCGGGTCGGTGTATTCAACCGTGGCGCGGATCGGATGTCCGTCCTCTTTTTGAACTTCGGCCAGAAAACCATCCGGAAGGGGAAACCCCGTCTGTGAAAAAAGGGTTCCCGCCAATGGCGCGTTCTCCGGGCCCAGCAGGTTGGCAGCCCTGGGGTTTAGATCATAAATGCGTCCGTCTGCCCCCATGATGATCAGGCCCTCATCCAGAATCCGGAAAACCTCCTCTTTTTCCCGGCTCATGGACTTCATCTCCTCGAGCCGGGCTTCGAGCTGTCGGTTAAGCTCCTGGTTCTGGATGGAAAGATGCTGCCTTTCGATGGCCCTGTTCACCGAATGGATAAGGTCTTCCCTGACGATGGGCTTTTTGATGTAGTCGTAGGCTCCGGCCTTGAGGGCCTCTATGGCGCTCTCCATGCTGGCATAGGCCGTGACCATCACCACCGCGATATCCGGGTCCTTTTCCCTCATCCTGATCAGGACCTTCGTCCCGAGGATGTCGGGCAGGACCAGATCCATGACCACCACCTTGTACCGTCCGTTTTCGCAGACCCGGAGTGCTTCCTCCCCGGAGCCCGCCACGTGGACCTCATACCCCTGTTCCCTGAGAATGCCCGAGAGGAGATCCTGAAAGAACTGCTCGTCATCGACAATCAGGATGGGGCCTGTCTGGTGCATTTTTTCAGCCAGCATCGCCCGTCCTTTTTCTGACCGAGCCGGTTTTCGCCGAGCCTTTCGGTTTTTTCCCCAAGGCGTCTTTTCCGAAAACGGCCTCGAGGGCCTCGTCCACATTCGAAACCGTCATAATCTCCACTCCCCTCGTGACATAGGAGGGGATTTCTTTCAGATCCGCCCGGTTCCTTGCCGGGATGACAACGCGCTTGATGCCCGCCCTCTTTGCGGCGAGGAGCTTTTCCCTGAGGCCGCCGATGGGAAGGACCCTTCCCGTGAGGGTGATCTCCCCCGTCATGGCCACCGCGGGAAGGGGGGGCTTCCCGAGAAGGGCGGAGATCATGGCCGAAGCGATGGCGACGCCCGCGGAGGGACCGTCCTTGGGGGTCGCGCCGGAGGGGACATGGACGTGGATGTCCCTTGTGAGAATATTCTGCGGCACCAGACCAAGGCTTTTTGCCCTGGACCGGATATAGCTCAAAGCCGCCTGTGCGGATTCTTTCATGACATCCCCCAGCGACCCGGTCAGGGTGAGGGACCCCTTCCCCTGAACGGCGGACACCTCGATGTTGAGGGTGTCCCCTCCCACCGGGGTCCAGGCCAATCCGATCGCGACGCCAACCCTGGCCTCCTCCTCCCTGACCACTCCCTGGAAACGAGGCGCGCCGAGGTACTTCTCAAGGTTGCGGGCGGTTACGACCGTGCGCCCCTTTTTCCCCATTGCGACTTTTTTGGCCACCTTCCGGCAGACGCTCCCGATCTCGCGTTCAAGGCTCCGGACCCCCGCTTCCATGGTGTATTCCTGGATGATTCTGTCAATAGCCCCGTTTGAAAGGGAAAAGTTTTTTTCGCTGATCCCGTTTCTCTCCATCTGCCTCGGGACGAGGTATCTGACGGCGATCCTGCTCTTTTCCACCGCGGTGTATCCCGAAAGCTGGATGGTCTCCATGCGATCCCTCAAGGCCTGAGGGATGGGATCTGCCAGGTTCGCGGTGGCGATGAACAGGACCGAGGAAAGATCGTAGGGTACCCCCAGGTAATGGTCCCGGAAGCTCTGGTTCTGCTCGGGATCGAGGACCTCCAGGAGGGCCGAGGAAGGGTCCCCCCTGAAATCCGCGCCCAGCTTGTCGATTTCATCGAGCATGAAGACCGGGTTGCGGGATCCGGCCTGCTTCATCCCCTGGATGATCCTTCCCGGGAGGGCGCCGACATAGGTCCTTCTGTGCCCGCGGATCTCCGCCTCGTCCCTCACTCCGCCCAGGGACATCCGGACGAACTCCCGTCCCATAGCCCGAGCGATGGATCGGCCAAGGGAGGTTTTGCCGACCCCGGGAGGACCTACGAGACAAAGGATCGGCCCTTTCATCTCCTTCCGGAGTTTGAGGACGCCGAGGTACTCAAGGATCCTTTCCTTCACCTTTTCCAGGTCGTAGTGGTCCTCATCGAGGATCCTCTCAGCGGCGGGGAGGTCCAGGTGGTCTTTTGTGGCTTTTTTCCAGGGAATCTCCAGCATCCACTCCACATAGGTCCGCAAGGTGGCCGTTTCGGCGGCGTCCGGGTGCATCCGCGCAAGGCGATCGAGCTGCTTGTTGACCTCTTCCCGGACCTCGGCGGGCATCCCGGCCTTCTTCACCCGCTCACGGATCTCCTGGATCTCCTCTTCCCGTCCGTTTTTGTCGCCGAGTTCCTGCTGGATAGTCTTCATCTGCTGCCGCAGATAATATTCCTTCTGGGTCCGGGACAGTTCCTCCTTGGTCTGGTCCTGGATTTTCTGCTGAACCTCCAGGACCTTGACCTCCCGATCCAGGATCTCATGGACATAGGAAAGCCTCTCAAAGGGATTGATGGTCTCCAGGATATGCTGGGCGGCCTCCATCCCGAGATCGAGGCTGGAACCCACTATGTCGGCAAGGCGCCCCGGGTCCTGGATGCCTTCCGCCACCCCCAGCACTTCCGGGGAAACGGGTTTTCCGAGCTGGACCGCCCTGAGAAAGGTCTCCCTGGTGGTTCTTACCATGGCCTCGAGGGGTATGGTCAGGGGCTGCGTCACCTCCTCTGGCACCAGATCCAACCGGACAGAGAAGAAGGGTTCGGTCTGAAGGAACTCCCGGATCCTGGCCCTTTGAAGCCCCTGGACCAGAATCCTCGCGTTCCCGTCGGGGGTCTTTAGCATCCGGACGATGACGCTGACGGTGCCGAGCTGGTGTAGATCGTCCCTCCCGGGATCTTCCACCTCCGCCTTGTGCTGGGCCACCAGGAAAATAAGCCGGTTTTCCTTGAGGGCTTCATCGAGAGCCCGGATGGAATTCTGCCTGGCAACGGCAAGAGGAACGATCATATAAGGAAACACCACGAGATCACGGAGGGGCAGGAGGGGCATGGTGTCCCCTATCTCCACACCTGAGGAATTCTCCTGAACCTCCGGAGGCCGTTCCTCGTTTCCCGTTTCCGGGGAATTTTTCTTTTCCTCGCTCATCGTTCATTTTCTCCGGAGTGCGCGGAAGCTTTCCTGATGGAAACCTTCACGGCACTCTTTCTTTTTTCCGGAACGCGGGGAATGACGATCCGGAGAAGACCGTCCTGGAGGACAGCCTGCACCGCGGACGTGTCTACGGATCCGGGCACAGGAACGATCCGCCGGAATGCCCCGAACCGCCGCTCCAGGCAGATATAGCCCAGACACCCCCTGTCCTCCTCGCCTCTTTTGAAGCCCTCGACCTTCAGTCGGCCTTCTGTGATGGAAAGGTCAAGGTCGTCCCTGTCCATCCCGGGTGCCTCGATCTCCACAATCACATTTTCCTTCTCTTCGAAGATATCCATGGCCGGCTCGCCGGTTTCCCCCGCGGAACCCTGGGGGATGCCCATGCGTCCGGAAACACCATGGACAAGCTTCCCGAACAGGGTCATGGTCCAGCCGGTATCCCAGATAAACTCTTTTTTGTTTTTCATTTCTCCCCCAGAGAACTGATCTTCTCCCGAAGGAACCGGAGGAAGGGGGGACCCAGGCGCCGGTCCTTCAGCCCGTAGTGAACCGTTGCCATGAGAAAACCCAGCTTGTCCCCGGCGTCGTGGCGCGTGCCCTGAAAAACCTGTCCTGCCAGTTCCCCCCGGCGGGCCAGGATATCAAGGGCATCCGCGAGCTGGATCTCCCCTCCCGCGCCGGGCGGAAGATTTTCGAGAATCGGAAAGATTTCCGGGGCCAGGAGATACCTCCCGATGACTGCCATCCTCGTGGGGGCTTTGGCGGGATCGGGTTTCTCTACAACTCCCCTGACCCTGTAGGCCCCTCCTTGCTCCGGATCTCCGTCGATGATCCCGTATTTCCCGGTTTCCGATCGGGGCACCTCCTGAAGGCCTATAACCGACTGGCCGGTGCGGGAGAAAAGAGCGTCAAGCTGCATCAGACAGGGAATTTCGCTGTCCATGATCTCATCCGGCAGGATCACCGCGAAGGGTTCGGCGCCAACAAGATCGCGCGCACACAGCACCGCGTGACCCAGCCCGCGCGGCTCCTTCTGGCGGACGGCCAGAACCTCCACCATCCTGGATATCCTGCGGACCTCCTCGAGGATCTCCCCTTTCCCCTTTTCCTCCAGGAACCTTTCCAGTGCGGGGTTTATGTCGAAATAATCCTCGATGGAGGATTTTCCGGCGGCGGTCACCAGGACCAGCCTGTCGATGCCCGATCGGACGGCCTCCATGACGACCTCATGGATGAGGGGGCGGTCCACAAGGGGGATCATTTCCTTGGGCACCGTCTTGGTGGCCGGGAGAAACCTGGTGCCGAACCCTGCCGCGGGGATCACCGCTTTTGTCGCTTTCATCCCTCCTCCTGTAAAACGTTTATTTAATGGAAAATATAACAGATATGGCAATAATATTAAAAGCCCATTCCGCTTGACAAAATCCCCCCCTTTGAAAATAATGAGCCACTATTTGCCGAAGTGGTGGAATCTGGTAGACACGCCATCTTGAGGGGGTGGTGGGCAACCGCCTGTGCGGGTTCGAGTCCCGCCTTCGGCACCAAAAAACGAAAGAGCCTCTCCGGATTCCCGTGGAGGCTTTTTTTCAGGTGTTTTCCCCGGGCTCTCAGGACTTAAGGGCCCGGCCGTCTCACCCCCGTTCCCGGGGAACCGGCGGGCAGGACTTTGCCTGCCATGGAATATCCCGTCCCGGGCCACCGCCTGTCTCAGGCAGGACCTGATGCGGTTCCATCGCGGACAGGAAGCGGCCGGAATTCCCTTAAGAGGGTCCCGGATCCCGCTCCCCGACCTGCTGTCTCCACATCGCGTAGTAGAGGCCTTTTTTTTCGAGAAGCGCCTCGTGCGTACCCGATTCGATGATCCTGCCTTTTTCCAGAACGTGGATCGCGTCCGCATGGAAGATGGTACTGAGCCTATGGGCGATCAGGATCACCATGTGCTCCCTGCTTCCGGATACATTGCGCACGGCCGCCGTGATCTCCTGTTCCGTGATCGAGTCGAGAGACGATGTCGCCTCGTCAAGGATAAACAGCCGGGGACGGCGGAGAAGCGCCCGGGCTATGGAAAGCCTCTGGCGCTCCCCACCCGATAAACGTAAACCGCTTTCCCCGATGCGCGTGTCCAGCCCTTCTCCGGAACGGTCCATAATGTTGACGGCCGCGGCTTTCCGCATTGCCTCGTACATCTCCTCGTTGGAAGCATCCGGCTTGACGAACAGAAGGTTCTCGCGAATCGTCCCGGAAAAAAGCTGGGGGTCCTGAGTCACGAAACCGATCTGTCGGCGGACGGGATTATAGCGAAGTTCGTTGACCGGGATGCCGTTGATGAAAATGGTTCCCGCGACAGGGGCGTAAAGACCCACCAGCAATTTCACCAGTGTGGATTTCCCCGCCCCCGATGGCCCGACGAACGCGACCGTGTCGCCCAGCCGGGCTTCAAAGGAGATCCGGTCGATGGCGTTTTCTGCGGCGGAGCGGTGCCGGAAAACCACACTATCAAACCGAAGGCTTTCGAGCTCTCCGATCTCCACAGGGTCTTCAGGGCGTTTTTCCACAGGTTTTTTCATCAATTCGTCAAACATCTGCAGGGAGGCCTCGGCTTCGCGGAAGCTAAGAAGGATTCTGCCCAGTTCCTGGAGAGGGATAAAGATAAAATTAAGGATAAACTGCATCGAGATCAGTTCTCCCGGGGAGAGGGTCTCCCGGAATATAAGCCACAGCAGGATAAAAAGGATGGACTGCCTGAGAAGGTTAACGATAGTGACCTGGAAAAAGGACAAGGCGCGGACCTTCCTCACCTTTTCCATCTCGAGATCGTAGATTTTCCTGGTATGGGACTGCAGTCGGCGGATTTCCGGATAGGTCAGTCCCAGGCTTTTCACCAGTTCGATGTTGCGCAGGGATTCAATGATCTTCCCGGACATCTTTGCAGTTTCCCGGGAAATCATGCGTTGGACCGTTTTCATCTTCTTGCTCAAACGCCCGCCCAGCCCGCCCAGGACCAGGATCCCCGCAAGGAAAACTGGTATCAGGAGAGCATGTTTTGTCATCCCGTACCAGACCAGGAAACCGATCCCCACGGCGGACGAGAAAAGGATGTTGACGAAGGAATAAATGAAGCGTTCCGTATCGGTTCGGACCTTCTGCAGCAACCCCAGGGTCTCTCCGCTGCTCCGGTCCTCGAATTCCTGGTATGAAAGCCGGAGGGTTTGCCGCAGGCCGTCGTTAAAGACCTGCATCCCGAACCTCTGCACGACAAGTGTGAGGACGAAATCCTGGAAGGTTTTTGCCAGTCTGGCCGCAAGAGCGATAACCACAGCCAACAGGAGCCATCCCAGAGCCCCCCGGACAAGATCCGCCTCCGGTCTGTTGTGCGGGTTAAGGGCATACTGGTCGATGATCTTCCCGAAAATCAGTGGGTCGACCAGCGTCAGGACCTGGGCCAGGCCGGCAAGCAGCAGGGAAAGCCCGACCCACCAGCCCAGCGGACGAAGGTATCTCAATAAAATGCTCATGTCAGCCTGCTCCCGCCGGCCCCTTTTCGGGATTCGCCAAAAGGGGCGGCCACCAGGAAATCCCTCCCTTTGAGAAGACCCCCCCAAGACCGGATATCACTTTTTCCCGGAAAGGGGGACAGATCGCCACCATGCCTCTTGACATCGATACCAGCCTGGACTTAACTGGCTATAAGGTGAGCGGACCTGATCTTAACTATAAATCGGAGGTCTGCTATGGGTTATGACTGGTACCCCCGGGTGAAACGGTATTCGGTTGAGGGCTGGAAGCACTGTTCCCTGAAATTCTTCCTGTTCCTCCTTGGGCTGGTGATTTTCGTGTCCCTTGTGAGCCCTCCTCCGTTCTGGGTCACTTTTTCCTCCCTCGCCCCTTTCCTCATCCTGTATTTTCCCCTTCTGGGCTTTCTCCTTGAACTCCTGGACAGGGACTGGAGGGACTGGCACCTCTGGTAGCTAAAACCTTGGGTTCCGCCATCCCGTCCCTTACCCGAAAGGTCCCTTTTCTGCCTCTTCCGCAAAACCCGGACTTAACCTTTTCCGGCTTAACCTTCTTTACAATTCCACCCGTAACGTTTATTTTCAGCGATTGTTTTTAAATTACAGCAATTCAAAAAATACAGAAGGGTCATGCGCAATGAGAGAAATAACACACCTCGTGGCGAGGTTCCGGGAGGCGGGGCTTAAAATCACACCCCAGAGGCTGAGCATCTGCCATCTTCTCAAGGATGACCGCACCCATCCATCGGCAGAGGAAATCTATCATAAGGCCCTTGAAATTCATCCATCCATATCATTCACGACCGTTTACAAAACCCTCCAGACCCTCAGGGAGCTTGGGGAAATACAGGAGTTGAATGTCGATCCGGAAAGGGTCCATTACGATCCCGAAGTGCGGGATCATGCCCACTTCTTCTGCCAGTCATGCAAATCACTTGTTGACCTTGAGATGGACCCGCTTAATGCATGGATGATGGCCGATCTTTTCCCGCAAGTGGAGGATATGGAGGTCCATCATACCCAGATCCACATGGTCGGGTTGTGTCCGAAGTGCCGGGATAAAAAACCGGAAGCCTGAACCCTGTCTATTTTCCAGGCGATCCATAAACCCGGAACCCGGGAAGGTATACTGGCCCGTTTCAGGTGCAAGGAGTGCGGCTTGAGCAGGGAGGGACGCTGCCAACCAGAACAGTGTCCTTCGTGCGGAGCCCGGAACAGCTTCGAAAAACAGAAATAGGGACGCCTGTATTCCCTAGATAGCTGCCATCTTTCCTCCTGCGGATCAAACGTCGATCACCAGGCCGTCCTCGGCAGTGGTCACTTCCCCTCCAAATCGCTCCCGCGCTTCGGCCTTCGCCGATTCGGCATCCACGCCAGGATTCAGATGGGTCAGGACGAGAGCCCTTGAACCGCATTCCACGGCGAGGTCGGCTGCCTGGGCCGGGTTCATGTGGCCGGGAAGGTCCCTGCCTGCCGGAAGGGAGCATTCCGCGACCAGAGTGTGCGAAAACATCCGGCCCATTTTTACGAGAGCATCCGTCCCCTCGCCATCCCCGGTCAGGATGACCCCGCTCCGGTCATGGCCCCCGATATACCACGCGAGGTTTGGCACGGAATGGGCGGTCGGGGCGGCGCCAAGATGGAAAGGACCCCATTTCATCGAAGGTCCCTCCCATTCCATGACGGAAAGGTCGTAACCGGCTCCTTCAACCCAATGTCCCCAGGTCCGGTGAAGGTTGCTGTAATGCCTTCTCAACCCTTCCGGCCCGAGGATCAGGAGCGGATGCTGCCTGGCCGTTTCCTCTGCACGCATGGCGAAGAGGAAAGGCACAAGGTCCGCGCAGTGATCCGGATGAAGGTGCGTCAGGACGACAAGACCCACATCCCGCAGATGGACGCCCGCCTGGAAAATACCCCTCGAGGCGCCCGACCCCAGATCCACCACAACGTTCCTGCCCCCTTCCTGGAGAAGACAGCAGGGGGCGCCGCGGCCGATCTGCGGGAGGCTGGTCCCCGATCCAATTATTGTAAGTCTCACTTTAAACCTCCCCGCGTTTGTCAATAACGGCTAAAACCAATCCGGCCCGGAAACCGGATGCCGCCTTTCTTTCCAGGCGGGCAGGAGGAGAGGCAGGCCCATTTTCCCGGCGAAGCTGGAAAATGCCCTCCGGCGGCCTAAACGCCATTCCCTTTCCTTGACAGTATGACGCCTTTATCCCCATACTGTGAAGGAATCGTTTTGATGCAGAGGCCAGTTTGAGCTTTTGAAACCTTGCGACGGAGACAGACCCTGGTTTCCCGTATACATCTCATCATTCCTGTCCTGGCTATCCTGACGGCGGGTATCTTTGGCTGTTCCTCCACCCGGGAGATCACCCAAACCCCCGACTCCCTTCTGGACTCCGCCCGGCACGACATCAGGAAACACCGCTACGAACTGGCAATAGAAACACTGGAGAAACTTCGCCCCGTCACCGCCGAGACACGATTGGGAGGCGAGGTTCAGTTCCTCCTCGCGGAGGCCAGGTTCCAGGCCGGGAAATACCCCGAGGCTGAAATGGAATACGGGGCCTACCTGGACCTTTATCCGGAAGGGTCCTTCCGTGAAGATGCCCTTTACAAGAGCGCCTTGTCAAAGGTCAGGCAGATCCAGAAAACGGCCGTCGGTCTTTTCTACCTCAGAACCTATATCCCCTCTGACCGGGACATTTCCAGCCTTCGCCAGACAAGATCCCTCCTTGAAAAATACATCGAGGAATACCCGGAGGGAAAAGGGGCCGGGCAAGGGAGGGAAATGGCGGAGCGGCTCCGGATCAAGGAAGGGGAACACGAGCTGGAGATTATGGCCTTTTATCTCAAAAAAAAGCAGCCACAGGCTGTCCTCGCCAGGGCCCAGCGGATCCTCGCGGACGAATATTCCGAAAGGATAAAATCCGAGGCCCGGGAAATGGCCGGCAGGGCTCGGGAACTTGAAGCAGAGAAAGGGAATACCCCAACAAGATGAAGTTCGCTGCGGAGGCGCGGATGGAAAAAACCCCGGATGAAAGGTTGACCCTTACCCAGATCGACGAATTGATCGCCCTGGGAAGAATCAGCGAAGCCGAAGCCGCCCTTCAGGCGATCTATCGCCGGAATCCCGACTTTGCGGATGTCTGCAACCGTCTGGGGCAGCTTTATTATCAGACAGGGAATTTCCAGAGCGCCAGGGATTTTTTCCAGCGCGCGGTCCGTTTGAATCCGGATTACACGGAAGCGTCCCTGAATCTCGCCGTGACCCTCAATGAACTGAAGCAATACGGCAAAGCCAAAGAGGTCATCGATCGCGCCCAGGCGAGGGCCACCCGGAAAAAGGCCCCCATTGAGCCCTTCATAGCGGGGAAGCTGGCCAACAAGCACAAGGAGATCGGGGACATCTACAGGGAACTGGGGATGCTTCTAGACAGCGTCGAGGAGTACCGGAAGGCTCTGAAACTCTCCCCGGGCTTTCCGGACATCCAGGTCAAGCTTGCCGCGACCCTGCGCGAAACCGGAATGACCGACGAGGCCATCGACATCCTTGCAAAAACCATCGAGCAGCGGCCGGACTATCTGGACGCCCGGATCCAGCTTGGGATCACCTATTTTTCCAAAGGGTTTCTAGACAAGGCAAGCCGCCAGTGGGGGGAGGTCCTGAAAGCGGACCCGGCCAATCTGAAAGCCCTCATGTACATGAGTTTTCTTGAGGGCGAAAAAGCTCTCATGGGGTCGGGGAACCAGGATACATTCTGACCGGTCCCCTTGACAGAGAAAAGCACGACACCTATCATTCTTCCCGGTTTATTTGGATAAGGGGCCCGAATTTAAAGGAGAACACCATGAAACCATCCGGTATTGGCCAGGTTGGGGCTGTAGTCGCCCTTATGGTGGCATTGACCATGTTTTCGGCCGTGCCGCCCGCCGCGGCGGTTACCCAGGATATCCATATAGTACAGAAAGGGGATACCCTCTGGGATATTTCCGGCAGCTACCTGTTTGACCCCTTTCTCTGGCCGCAGGTCTGGAACGCCAACCGGTTCATCGAAAATCCCCATCTCATTTACCCCGGCCAGGAGATCGTGATCCCTTCCTCCGTCATCAGGAGGCCTGCCCCTCCATCGACAGCCCGGCCGGATCTGCCTTCTCCACCCCCGGAAACACCTGAACCGGAGATGGCCCCCGAAGAGATGAAGCAGGAGATGATCCTCGCCCTGAGCACCTACGGGTTTATCGCCCGGGAGGAGGAGATCGGCCTCGGGACCATCACGGGCACGGAGGAGAGAAGGCTCCTGATCCGCCCCGGGATGCGGGTTTACATCACCACGCCGCCGGAAGGCTCCCCCCTTGTCACCGGGCAGCAGTATTCCATCATCAGGGTTTTTTCGCAGATCAAGCACCCGGTTTCGGGGGAAAAGATGGGTTTTCTGGTCAAGGTTCTGGGGGATCTGACCGTGGCGGATACGCGTGACGGCCTTTCTACTGCTCTGGTGGATGGAATTTACCGGGAAGCGGCCGTGGGAGACCAGATCATCAAACACATCGATTACGAATCCATGCTCCCTGACGCAGGTCCCGGCCAGCCCCTTAACCTCGAAGGTTATATCATCCTGAATCCCGAGATGAAAAACCTCCTCGGGAAAGGGGATATCGTCTTCGTCGATCTGGGGTCTGGAGACGGCCTTTCAACGGGAGATATCATGACCCTTGTGGAGAGGAAAGACGCCATCGATGGCGTCGAGCCGCCTCTGGAGGAACTGGGGGAAATCCAGATCATCGCCCCGCGTCCCGAAACCTCCGTGGCCAGGATCATCAAAAGCCTCAGGGATATCCATCCGGGGACCGGAGCGATCACCCCTGAAAAATAATTACTGGGCGGATTCCCCTTCCGGACCTTCCAACGGCAGGGGCGGCATCTCCGTCTGGCCCAGGGGGGCGGCATCCGTACCTGCGGCAGGGGCTTCTATCGGAGCCGGGGCGGCGGGCATCCTTCCCGCAAGGGCGTGGATGCTGGAAAGATA
>JAFGWO010000211.1 GCA_016937135.1 Pseudomonadota bacterium | reverse complement strand
TATCCCCAGGGATCCGGCGAGCTCAATGGTCCGGTCGATCACATCCGATTCGCATGCGGGATCCGGGATCTTTTTTCCCGCGAAGCTATCTTCCAGGATCTGGAGGCTGTTTTCACACATGATGGTTCTCGAGATCCTGACAGAATCGGGGTGGAGTCCCGGAAGGGGGAGCATTTTAATGAAGAAGACGATCCCCGGGTCCGCTTCGACGACTTTTTTCAGTTCCGGGTGCAATTTTTTGCAGAAGGGACAAAGAGGGTCCGTGAAGAGAAAGGCTTTTAGGGGGGCCTTGGGATCACCGACGACAAGGGAACCCTCAAGGGGGATGGAGGCGGTATCCACACGGTTCATGTCCATCATCTCCATACGGGAGATGTTCTGCCTGTCCTCGATGCGGACCGTGACGCCGCTGATGATGTATTTGCCGGAGTAGTCGACGTAAATGAGGCCGGGCCGCCCGTCGTTTCCCGTAACGCTGACCGCGAACAATCCCGGCACGTGGGCCTGGCCGACCTCACGGACCTCCCTGACGAAGTCCTTGAGAAGCCGGGCGGCTTCGTCAATTTCGAGGGAGTGGCAGTCGGAACAGTTTCTGGTCTCGGCCACGGGACCGCTGAATCCTCCCGCGGCATCGGGGTTAAATCCGGTCCCGAGACCCAAAGTCATTCCCAGAACCACGGGAAGAAGGATTCGGCCATATCTCATGCGGGCGTTCCTTTCCGTCAGGCGATAAGATAATATGCGTCAATTCCTCCGGCTTTTTTCCGGATCGGGCTTTTTGCGACCCTATTGAGACTACAGGATATCCGGGGCTGAATCAATGCATGTCCGCCGCGGGGCGGGCTGTCCCGATATTATCCCCTAATCATTTTTTCTTTGCCATGCTAAAAGAAATCGGGGCCGGAGACCTTTTTTCCCGGGACGCGCATGGCGTCCATTGCGATCAACGGAAACGGAGGACAAAGGCATGGAGGAAGGCAAAAGGGAGAAAGCAGTCCGCATCGGGGTCAGCACCTGCCTTCTCGGGGAGCCGGTCCGATACGACGGCGGGCATAAACTGGATCGCTTTGTGGTTGAAACCCTTGGCCAATACGTGGAATTTATTCCCGTCTGTCCGGAGGTGGAGTGCGGTCTCCCCGTCCCCAGGGAAGCGATGCACCTCGCCGGCGATCCCGAAAATCCAAGGCTGGTCACGATACGGACCGGGATCGACCTGACCGGAAAGATGGCCTCCTGGGCAAAAAAACGTGTGAAAGAGCTCGAATCGGAAAACCTGTCCGGCTTTATTTTCAAAAGCGGTTCCCCCAGCAGCGGAATGGAAAGGGTCAAGGTTTACAACGATAAAGGCCTGCCCTCAAAAACAGGAACGGGGATGTTTGCGAGGGCCTTCATGGATCATTTTCCGTGGATTCCCGTGGAAGATGACGGGAGGCCCCATGCTCCCCTGCTTCGTGAAAGTTTCATCGAGGCGATTTTCACAAGCGGCCGCTGGAGGGATCTGGCGGAAGGGAAAAAATCCGTTGCCGGACTTGTTGCCTTCCATACGTCCCACAAACTCCTGATTCTTTCCCACAGCCGGAAACATCTGGCTCAGATGGGCCGGCTGGTCGCCGAGGGGAAAAAGGTTCCCCTCCCGGAGCTTTTTTCCGCCTATGGCGAGCTGCTTTTTCAGGCCCTTAAGGTCAAAACGACCCGCAAGAAGAACACGGATGTGCTGATGCACGCCATGGGCTATTTCCGAAAAGAGCTCTCCCCCGACGAAAAAGCCGAGCTCCTGGAGACCATTGAAAATTACCGCAGGGAACTCGTTCCCCTTGTTGTGCCCCTGACTCTCATTCGACACTACATCCGCAAATACCGAGAGCCCTACCTCGAAGGGCAATTTTACTTTAATCCGCATCCCCTTGAGGTGATCCTCAGGAACCACGTATAGGCCGAGGGATCCCGGACAAGGGGGAAACGGACCTGCGTTGACAAACCCCCGTTCATTCGCTATTTTCCTTGATCTGATTTCGAGGATCGGATAATGGAACTTTACCTTGATGAAATCCCTCCGGAGGGCGTCGATGTGGATGTCCGTCTGGAAAAAGGGGATCCGGCGTTGCAGGATCTTGATGTCGTGGATTCCGTCTCCGGTTCCCTGAAGGTCAGAAAAGTCGGTTTGCAGGTTCTCGTGCGTGGTCAGGTGGCCGGAAAGGTCCGACTGCGGTGCGCGCGCTGTTTGAAGGATTTCGATCTTGATGTTCTGGAAGAGGTCAATGTGGAACTCAGGCCCTTGATGGATCTGGAGGGGGCCGCTCCCGATGTGGAGCTGGAAACCGACGACCTCGATGTTGAATTTTTTCGGGGGGATTGCCTGGACCTCTCGCACCTCGTTGCGGAGCAGATCGCCCTCGGAATTCCCATGAAGCCCCTGTGCAGCCAGACGTGCGCGGGGATCTGCCCCCAGTGCGGAGCCGATCTGGAGAAGGGGCCCTGCGGATGCGTTAAGGAAGTTCCCGACGAGCGTTGGAGTGAGCTCCTTCGTTTAAAAGACAGCTTGAAATAGGAAAGAGCTGATCCGGACCCGCAAGGGGACGTGACAACCCCGTTTATTTATCAGGAGAAAAGGAAATGCCGGTTCCAAAACACAAGCAGGCCAAATCCAGAACGCGCAGACGCCGGTCCCATGATGCGTTGAGCGCCCCCGCAACGAGCACGTGTCCCAAGTGCGGTGAGCCCAAGGCCCCTCACCGGGTCTGCGGCCATTGCGGCTTCTACAGGGGACGGAAAGTAATGGAGATCGAAGAGGTTTAACAAACCTTTCGACACATTGCCTTGAAGATAGCAGTGGATGCCATGGGAGGGGATTACGCCCCCCATGCTGTTATCGAGGGAGCGGTCCTGGCAGTCCGGGAGTTCGATTGCACCGTTGTCCTCGTCGGCGACCGCGAGATTATCCTGCCTCTCCTGGAAAAACACACTTTTCCTGAGGGCAGGATCATCATAAAGCACGCCTCGGAGGTTATCCGTATGGATGAAGCTCCGAGGAAAGCCTTAAACGGCAAGCAGGACAGTTCGATCAGAAGGACCTTCGAACTGGTCAAGTCCGGCGAGGCCGATGCCGCCATGTCCGCCGGCAACAGCGGGGCGGCCATGCTTTCCGGTCTTTTCATCCTTGGACCCCTGCCCAATGTGGACAGGCCCTGCATCGGGTCCATCCTTCCCACCGTGGACGGGCGGGTTGTTCTCCTTGACGCCGGCGCGAATGTCGACTGCAAACCCCACAACCTGGTGCAGTTCGCCTTCATGGGGCACACCCTGGCGAAATATACCCTCGGGATCGAGAATCCCAGGGTCGGTCTTCTGAGCATCGGCGAGGAAGCGGGCAAGGGGAACGAACTGGTAAGGACGACCTTTGACATCCTCAGGAAAAGCAAATTGAATTTTCTTGGGAATGTGGAGGGGGGAGATATTTTCATGGACCGGGTGGACGTTGTTGTCTGCGACGGTTTCGTGGGAAACGTCGCCCTGAAGACGGCCGAGGGGGTAGCTCACGCCCTCGGGGTTCGTCTCCGGCATGAGATCAAGTCCTCCCTCCTCGCGCGCTTCGGCTATCTTTTCATGCGGCCCGCCCTCAAGCGCTTCAAGCATCGGTTCGATTATGCGGAATATGGCGGGGCCCTCCTCCTTGGAATTGACGGGATCGGCGTCATCGCCCATGGCAGGTCCAATCCCGTGGCCGTTAAAAATGCCCTGCGCATTTCCAATGAATACGCCAGGACCAAAATCGACCGGCGGATCCGGGAAGAGATCGAGTCGACCATCGAACTGAGGCAGACCATTGGCGATAGGGTCCATCGTGTCATCGAGACGATAAAGGAAAAAGCCGGGGATCCGGATATCAACCCCCTTGCCGCCTCGGAACCGAAGAAATGAAGGAGGAGCCATGACGGTCAGGACGGTGATCGCCGGGACGGGATCCTATCTTCCCGAAAAAATCCTCACCAACGCGGATCTTGAAAAGATGGTCGATACCACCGATGAATGGATCGTCTCCCGGTCGGGGATCCGGGAAAGGCGGGTGGCGGCTCCTGAGCAGGCTACGTCCGATCTGGCTACGGAGGCAGCCCGAAAGGCCCTCGACATGGCGGGATCAAGCGCCGCTGACCTGGATCTCATCATCGTGGCCACCCTCTCCCCTGACCATTTTTTCCCTTCCACGGCCGGGCTGGTCCAGAGAAATCTCGGCGCCTTCAAGGCTGCCGCCTTCGATCTGGAAGCGGCCTGCACCGGTTTTATCTATGCCCTTTCCATCGGAGATGCCTTTATCAGGATGGGGAGCTACGAAAACATCCTCATCATAGGGGCTGAAGTCCTGACCCGGTTCATCAACTGGGAGGACAGGAGCACTTGTGTGCTCTTCGGGGATGGGGCAGGAGCGGCCATCCTCCGGCGGGAAGAGGGAGGGGAGCGAGGGGTCTTGTCCACCCACCTGCATTGCGATGGACGCCTTGCGGAGCTTCTGTACGCTCCCGGCGGCGTATCCCGGATTCCCCCTTCCCACGAGATGATCGATCAGAAGCTCAACACGGTAAGGATGCAGGGGAACGAGATTTTCAAAATCGCGGTAACCAAGCTCCGGGAGGTTGTGGAAGAGACCCTGGAAAAAAACGGCCTCACGGAAGAGGATATTGACTTTCTTGTCCCGCACCAGGCCAATCTGCGGATCATTCAGGCCACTGCCAAGAGGTTGAATCTTCCCATGGAGAAGGTCGTGGTTACCGTGGACAGGCACGGCAACACCTCTGCCGCTTCCGTCCCCCTCGCCCTTGACGATGCGGTCCGGGCGGGAAGGATCAAGAGCGGCGACCGGGTTCTTCTCGAGGCGTTCGGAGGCGGGCTGACCTGGGGTGCCGCTTTGGTCCGCTGGTAAAAAAGGAACACCTTTACAATCACGAGGATTTTCGGCGGCAAAGGCCTGTTTCCCCGAGGAGGCCCCCTGGGGAAAGGTTTGCGGCACGGATGGAGGTTTCGCATGGATTATTTTCTTACCGAAGAACAGCAGGCCATTCAGGAGATTGCGAAACAGATCGCCGAGGAGAAGATCGTCCCTGTCCGCGAGGAACTGGACGAGAAGGAGGAGTTCCCCCGGGAGATCATGAAGATATGCGCCCAGTCGGATCTTTTCGGAGTCTCGATTCCCGAGGCCTACGGAGGGCTGGGGGGAGGCGTCCTGGAGATGGGCCTCGCGGTGGAGGAGCTTTCCCGGGCATGCCTGGGGGTTTCGGTTACCTATGCTGCTTCCTTCCTGGGAGCCTACCCCATCCTAATGTTCGGAAGCGACCAACAGAAGGAAAAATATCTTCCCCGGATTGCCACAGGGGAGATTCTCGGTGCCTTTGGGCTCACCGAAGCCAACGCCGGGAGCGATGCGGGGGGCATCAGGACCACGGCGCGCAAGGAAGGTGATTTTTATGTCCTTAACGGGACGAAACAGTGGATCACCAACGGGGGGGAGGCCGACGTCTACACGGTCATCGCCCTGACGGATAAATCAAAAGGAGCGCGCGGGGCTTCGGCTTTCATCGTGGAAAAGGGGACGGAAGGGTTTTCCTTCGGGAAAAAAGAGAGGAAAATGGGCATCCGCGCCTCGACCACCAGGGAGCTCGTTTTCGAGGATTGCCGGGTTCCCGCCGCCAACCTGATTTCCAGGGAGGGCATGGGTTTTATCGTGGCCATGAAAACCCTCGACAACTCCCGGCCCGGGATCGCGGCCCAGGGGGTCGGGGTCGCGCAGGGGGCCCTTGACGCCGCGGTCAGGTACGGAAGGGAACGGCATCAGTTCGGCCAGCCCATCATAAGCTTCCAGGCCATGCAGCATATGGTCGCCGATATGGCGACCTCCATCGAGGCCGCCAGGGCCCTGACCTATGCCGTCGCAAGATGGATCGACAGCGGCGCCAAAGATATTTCGAAGGTTTCCGCCATGACCAAGCTTTTCGGGTCTGAAGTGGCGATGAAGGTCACAACCGATGCCGTTCAGGTTTTCGGCGGGTATGGTTATATGAAGGATTATCCTGTTGAAAAGATGATGCGGGATGCCAAGATCCTGCAGATCTATGAAGGGACGAACCAGATCCAGAGAAACGTCATCGGCACGGAGCTCATAAAGGAATACGCCGGGAAAAAATAGGGTAAAAGAACAGGACGTGCCAGCGTGAAGTCGTGAGGAGGCAATGCGCAAGGGATAGATCTGCTGCCGGCTCGGTAATTTTAAACCCACGCGCTCACGCACATACGTCCTTTCTCCATCTTCCAATGGGGATGTCATGGACATCGTTGTAT
>JAFGWO010000210.1 GCA_016937135.1 Pseudomonadota bacterium | reverse complement strand
TTTCCACGAATCCCCAGGCCCTACTGCTTCTTCTACTGTTTTATTATTCAAATCATTAAAAGATTTAAGATCGAGAAAAAAGTGCCGGAGCGGACTTTTCGCGGCCCTGTCAAGCTGATGGTTTATCCAAAAACCATCGGAGCGGCCCGGGTACGGGCTGCCCGAATCGAGGACCGTTGTCGTAAGTCCTTGATTCGTGAGGCAAGGGAAAACCGCGTTTTCCCCTTGCCGTGGAGCGAAAAGTCTCGGATTAGACTTTTCGCGACCCTGGCAATGTTGTCAAAGAATGCATCTTTTAAGAAAAAGTGTTAAGTGTTGCTTTGCGGTATCACCTTCGGGTAAAATAAGCGTAATTCCGTATTGGAACCCTGCGGTTTTCCATGGGATAAAGAGCGGGGATTTTTTTGGACCGCCCGCCGGAATCAGGAGGTCGGAAGGTGTTGAGTTTTTCCGTTAACAGAGAGGATTTCCTCCAGGGGCTTTCCCGGGTCCAGAGCATCGTGGAAAGGAAAAACACCGTTCCCATATTGAGCAATGTCCTCATTGAAGGGAGCGGTGAGAAATTGCGGATGCAGGCGACCGACATGGAGGTCGGCATCAGCGGTTTTGTCGGAGCCAGGATCAGCAGCGAAGGATCCGTCACCCTCTCGGCAAGAAAGCTTTTCGAGATCATAAAGGAACTTCCGGCCGAGACGGAGATCGATCTGCAGGTTCTGGGGGAAAATGTCGCTCAGATCACATGCGGAACCTCTTCCTTCGAGCTGAAAGGGCTGCCTTCCGGGGATTACCCTTCCCTCCCTTCCTTCGAGGACGGGGATTTCGTCACCCTGGACGCGGAAAATCTCAGGGAAATGATCCGCAAGACGATCTACGCCGCCTCCACCGACGAGACGAGGTACAACCTGACAGGAATACTTTTCCAGATGGAGGAAAAGAACGGGGAGGGCATCTTGCGGCTGGTTGCCACCGATGGGCACCGGCTGGCCCTGGTGGAGAAGAAGGCGGGAAACGTCCGGGGCGGGGAGAGCGTTGTCATCCCCAGAAAGTCCCTGAATGAGGTAAGAAGGCTCCTTGAGGAGGAGGGGGAAAACGCCATCATCGAGGTGGACTTCAAGAAGCAGCACGGGGTTTTCAGAAAAGACTCCACGGTCCTGACGACCCGGCTCATCGATATGGCCTTTCCTAACTACGCCCAGGTCATCCCGGAGGACAGGAAGGTAACGGCGCAGGTGTCAAGGGAAGATATGATCCATGCGATCCGCAGGGTCCAGCTCCTGTCTTCGGAACGTTCCCGGGCCGTCCGTTTCTCCTTCGGCCCGGATAAAATGACCGTCCATATCAACAACCCCGATCTCGGGATGGCCACGGAAACCGTTCCAGCCAAATTCGAAGGGGATGCCCTGGAGGTCACCTTCAACGCCAGGTACATGCTGGACACCCTGACTTCCATGGAATCCGATACGGTGGAAATCAGCATCAACGACGAGCTTAGTCCCTGCGTCCTGTCCCAGAAAGGGGAGGAGGATTACCTGGCTGTCATTATGCCCATGCGAATCTGACCATGAGAATGGATTGGGTGGAACCGGACCGTTTTCGCAACCTCCATCGCCAGAAGATCCATCTCCACCCCCGTTTCAACCTGGTCTATGGGCCCAATGGCCAGGGGAAGACAAATTTCCTCGAGGCTGTGGCCTGTCTGGGGAGTCTCCGCTCCTTTCGGACGGCGGGGAAGAATGATTTGATCCGGCACGGGGAGGAAATGTGCCGCGTTTCGGGGCGTCTTCTTTGGGCGGAGTCCGAAAGGATCCTTTCCATTTCCCTGGACCAGCGTGGTCGAAGCCAGTTTATCGACGATCGGCGGATCGCGTCCCCGGAGGAATATCTCCGGTCCGTGGGAGCGGTCCATTTCATTCCCGAGGACGTGGGAATGGTGGGGGGCCCCCCGTCCTGGAGAAGAAGGATCCTGGATCGGGCCGTTTTCGAAACCCGTCCCGGGTATCCCTCCGAATACCGGAGGTTCCTGTCCGCCCTGAGACAAAGAAACGCCCTGTTCCGGAAAGCGCGTCCATCCGCCGAAGAGAGGGAGGGGTGGGACCGCGCATTGGCCGAGACCGGATCCTGGATCCTCAAGAGGAGAATGGACCTCCTCGGGACGCTCAACCGGGAAATGGCCGCCCTGGGGGAAATCCTGGAACTGGGAGAGGGACTCCATCTAAGATACACCCCTTCTTTTGAAAAGGTCCCCGGTGGGAGCGCGATCGGGAATATCCCGTGGATGGAGCATTACGAAACAACAGGGCGCAGCCGGGAAGCCCTGGCGGAGGGGATCCTGGAAGGCCTCTTCCGCGAACGGGAAAGGGAAAAGAGGAGCGGCCACACCCTTGTAGGTCCCCACAGGGACGCCGTGCAGTTCCTTCTGGAAGGTTCCGGAGGCCCTGTTGATCTCGCCCGCTTCGGATCCCAGGGGCAAAAGCGGGCGGCCGTCCTCGCCCTCAAGCTGGCCCTCGTCCGCGAGGTGGCCAGGGCGCGGGAGGGGGAATGGCCGCTGGTGATCCTTGACGATGTGTCCAGCGAACTTGACGAGGCGAGGAAAAAGGCCCTGACCGGGATCATCCGGGAATTCGGGGCACAGTTTCTCCTTTCCGCCACAAAAGACCGGGACCTGTTTTTTCCGGAGGGGGAAGGGATCGCCTGGAGGGTTCAGGCGGGGGCCCTGCAGCGGACGGCCTGAGGACGGAAAAGGACGCGCATTGGCCCGATGACGGATGGCCAGGCAACGGCTTCGGGGATATCTAACGAAAAAGGGGAAAGAACCCTTGGATGAAAAAAACCGCACAACCGGGCGCAGCGCGAATCCCGGGAAAATCACCGACCCCAGAAGCGCGGGATCCAAAGACCATCAGTACACCGCCGAGAAAATCAAGGTCATCGAAGGCCTTGAAGCGGTCCGGAAACGGCCCTCGATGTACATCGGGAACACCTCCATTGAGGGGCTCCATCACCTTGTTTTCGAGGTGGTTGACAACAGCATCGACGAGGCCATGGCGGGATATTGCGACCGGATCGATGTCATTATCAGGATGGACAACAGCATTGTCGTGGAGGACAACGGCCGGGGAATCCCGGTGGACCACCACAAGCAGATGAATAAATCGGCCGCGGAGGTGGTCATGTCCACCCTGCATGCGGGGGGGAAGTTCGAAAACAGCGCCTACAAGGTCTCGGGGGGGCTTCACGGGGTGGGCGTTTCGGTGGTCAACGCCCTTTCCTCCCGGCTGGACCTGGAAATCTGGCGGGACGGGAAGGTCTACGCCCAGGCCTACCAGAAAGGAAAAGCCGTCACCAAACTGCAGGTGACGGGAAAAACCCGGAAAAGGGGCACCAAGATCACCTTCTGGCCCGACAAGGAGATCTTCGAAACGACCGAATTTTCCTTCGAGATCCTGTCGCAAAGGCTTCGGGAGCTGTCGTTTCTAAACGCGGGCGTAAGGATCACCATCGAGGACGAAAGGGCTGAAAAGCGCCACGAATTCCAGTACAAGGGCGGCATCGGCCACTTCGTGGAGCACCTGAACAGGAACAGGACGCCCGTCCACCGCAAACCCGTCCACATCACCGCCGAAAAAGGCGATGTCTACGTGGATATTGCCTTTCAGTACAACGAAACCTACAAGGAAAACATCTTTTCCTTCGCCAACAATATCAACACCCACGAGGGAGGGGCCCACCTGATCGGCTTCAAGGCCGCCCTCACCCGGACCGTGAACCAGTACGCGGTCTCCAACAACCTCATGCGCAACGCCAAGGTCGGTCTGACCGGGGACGATGTCCGGGAGGGGCTGACCGCGGTCATTTCCGTGAAGCTCCCCAACCCCCAGTTCGAGGGACAGACCAAGACCAAGCTCGGCAACAGCGAGATCAAGGGGCTGGTCGAGACCGTCGTGAACGAAAGGCTTGGGGCCTTCCTGGAGGAGAACCCCCCCGTTGCCCGGAAGATCGTGACAAAGGCCACCGAAGCCGCCCGGGCAAGGGAGGCCGCCCGGAAGGCCAAGGAGCTGACGCGGCGCAAAGGCGCCCTGGATGTGGCTGACCTCCCGGGGAAGCTGGCGGACTGCCAGGCCAGGGACCCTGCCCAGGCCGAGCTTTTTATCGTCGAGGGCGATTCGGCCGGAGGGTCTGCAAAGCAGGGGAGGGACCGCCGCTTTCAGGCGATCCTGCCCCTTCGCGGGAAGATCCTCAACGTCGAAAAGGCCCGGGATGACAAGATGCTCTCCAATCAGGAGATCCGGACCATCATCACCGCCCTGGGCACCGGCTTCGGGGGCGATGTGAGCCTGGAAAAGCTCCGCTACCACAAGGTGATCATCATGACCGACGCCGACGTGGACGGCTCCCATATCAGGACGCTCCTTCTCACCTTTTTCTACAGGAAGATGCCGGAACTCATCGAAAGGGGTTTCCTGTACATCGCGCAGCCTCCCCTTTTCCGGATCAAAAAGGGAAAGGACGAGAGATACCTGCAGAAAGAAAAAGACCTGAACTCCTTTCTGGCGGATCAGGGGATTCGAAACGTGACCCTCCTTGCCCCGGGGCTCGACGAGGCCTACGAGGCGGGGCGCCTCGCCTCCCTCTTTTCCACTGCCACCCGCTTCGTGGAGCTGATGAGGAGGGTGGAGCGCCGGCGCCTGGACCCGCGGCTTATGCTGGCCCTTTCCCTGGAGGGGGTCGACAGGACGACCCTTGACGACCGAACCCTCCTGGCGAGCAAACTTGAGAGTGTGGTCACCTATCTGATCGCGGTCTATCCCGAGATCCAGCCCATCGAGGTCCGCCTGGCCGAGGACGAAGAGCATTCCTGCCAGTCGGCTACGGTCCTCACCCGGAAAAACGGTTCACGGTGGAAGACCCGGATCGATGTCAACACCGTCGCCAAGCCGAGCTACTTGGAAATGCTCCGCCTCGTAAAGGGCCTGAAGGTCCTCGGAAACGAAATGGTGCTTGTGGCTTCCCGCAGGGACGAGGAGGAAAGCCCGCCGGCGGGGGACCAGGGGGAAGCGGCGGAAAAAGGGATCGAGCTGCTCCGGACCAGGCGGATCAGCGAACTGGTGCACTTCATCCTGGAACGCGGGCGCAAGGGGATCGCCATCCAGCGCTACAAAGGTCTCGGCGAGATGAACCCGGAACAGCTCTGGAAAACCACCATGAATCCCGAGAAGCGGGCTCTTTTGAAGGTGACCATTGAGGATCTCGTGGAAGCCGACGAAATTTTCAACACCCTGATGGGCGACGTGGTGGAACCCAGACGCGAGTTCATTGAGAACAACGCCCTGAACGTGAGGAATCTGGATATCTAGCGAAAAAAGGAACGGGTTTTTGCCCATGGTTTCGAAACCGGAAATTTTTGAGGGTCTTTCATGTCGGATCTGATCAACGGCGTCAACGCTCCCATCGAGATCATCCATATCGAGGACGAGATGAAGACCTCGTACCTCGATTACGCCATGAGCGTCATCGTCGGCAGGGCCCTGCCCGACATCAGGGACGGGTTGAAACCCGTTCATCGCCGAAGCCTTTTCGCCATGCAGGACCTGGGGAACACCCACGGGAAGCCCTTCAAGAAGTCCGCCCGCATCGTCGGTGACGTCATCGGCAAGTATCATCCCCACGGGGACCAGGCCGTCTACGACACGGTCGTGCGAATGGCCCAGGATTTTTCCATGCGCTACCCCCTCGTGGAGGGCCAGGGGAACTTCGGATCCATCGACGGGGACGCCGCGGCCGCGATGCGGTACACAGAGGTGCGCATGCAGCGCCTCACCGAGGAGCTCCTGGGGGATCTCGACAAGGACACGGTGGACTTCGGGCCCAATTACGATGAAACCCTCACAGAGCCCCTCGTCCTCCCGGCCAGGTTCCCCAACCTCCTCGTCAACGGCTCCTCCGGGATCGCCGTGGGCATGGCCACCAACATCCCGCCCCACAATCTCGCAGAGACCATTGATGCCTGCATCCTCCTCATCGAAAAGCCCGAGGCGACCCTGGAGGAGATCATGGAGGTCATGCCGGCCCCCGATTTTCCCACCGGGGGCTTTATCTACGGCCTCGAGGGGGTCAGGGACGCCTACCGCACCGGCCGGGGTTCCATCCAGATCCGGGCCAGGGCCGTTGTCGAGCACCAGAAAAAGGGGCGCTCGGCCATCGTCGTCACGGAGCTCCCCTACCAGGTCAACAAGGCCCGCCTGATCGAGAAAATCGCGGACCTCGTGAAGGAGAAGAAGCTCGAAGGGATCTCCGACCTCCGGGATGAATCGGACAGGGACGGGATGCGGATCGTCGTCGAGCTTAAAAAGGAGGAAGAGTCGGAGGTCATCTTAAACCAGCTCTTCTCCCAGACCCAGCTGAAAACCACCTTCGGCGTCCAGCTCCTCGCCATCCACCGGAATCAGCCCGTGACCTGCACCCTCCCCGAAATGCTGGGGCATTTCATAGATTTCCGGGTGGAGGTGGTTACCCGCCGGTCGCGCTACCTCCTCGCGCGGGCCCAGGAGAGGGCCCACATCCTGGAAGGCCTCAAGATCGCCCTGGACAACATCGATGCCGTGGTGGAGCTGATCAAAAAATCCAGGGATGTCCCGGCTGCCAGGGAAGGCCTCATGACCCGCTTCGGGCTGACGGAACGCCAGGCGAACGCCATCCTTGAAATGCGCCTCGCCCGTCTCACGGGCCTTGAGAGGGAGAAGATCGAAAAAGAGCTCCAGGAGATCCTCGCCCAGATCCAATGGCTCGAGGGGATCCTGGCGGATGAGCGAAAACTCCTGGGGGTGATCGAGGAGGAACTCAGGGAGGTTCGGGACAAATACCGGGACCCCCGGCGCACGGAGATCATCGAGGCCACAGAATCCCTTTCCATCGAGGATCTCATCGTTGATGAGGAGGTCCTGGTCACCGTTTCCCACGCAGGCTACGTCAAGAGGACCCCCCTGACCCTCTACCGCTCGCAGCAGCGGGGCGGGAAGGGCCTCACCGGGATGTCCATGCGGGAAGAGGATTTCGCGGAGCACATCTTCGTGGCCTCCACCCACAGCTTCATCCTTTTCTTCACCGATCAGGGGCAGGTCCATCTGCTGAAGGTCCACGAGATCCCCCAGATGGGGAGGGCGGCCCGCGGCAAGGCCATCGTCAACCTGCTGTCCCTCAGGAAGGAGGAGGAAGTCACAGCCTTCCTCCCGGTCCGGGAATTCTCGGCCGGCCATTATGTCGTCATGGCCACCGAACACGGGGTCATAAAGAAAACCGATCTCGAGGCCTTTGCCAGGCCAAGGGCCGGCGGCATCATCGCCCTTGAACTGGACGAGGGGGACCGGCTCATCAAGGCTGCCCTTACAGACGGAAAGCGCCACCTTCTCCTGTCCTCCTATTTCGGGCAAGGGGTCCGTTTCCAGGAGTCCGATGTCCGGGCCATGGGCCGGACGGCGAGAGGGGTGCGCGGGATCAATCTCCGGAAAGGGGACCGGGTGGTCGGCATGGAGGTGATCAACGACGCGGCATTCATGCTGACCGCCACCGAGAGAGGATACGGCAAGAGGACGCAGATGAAGGAGTACAACCCCATCAAGCGCGGCGGCAAAGGGGTGAAAGTCCTCAAGACATCCCCGAAGGTGGGAAATCTTGTAGGCACTCTCCAGGTCGGGAGCGAAGAGGAGATCATGGTGATCACCAACAAGGGCCGTCTGATCCGCATGCCCGTTTCCGGCATATCGGTCTATTCCCGGTCCAGCCAGGGGGTCAAGCTGATCGATCTGACGGATCCCGAGGAAAAGGTCGTCTCGATAGCCCTTATCCAGGAAGGAGAGGAATGAGCGGGGATGGGGGAGGAATAGCCGAAAGAAGGGTCCACCCGCGGGCGGAGGCGGAGGGGATGTCCTACGTCGCGGGTCTGGGGCGTCCGGGGCTGGTCGTGGATATCAGCGAAGGGGGTCTCGGGGTCCTCTACAAGGGGACCGAAGACCTCCCGGAAGAGGTCGTCGTGGATCTTATCAACGCGGCGAAAAACATCTTTATCGACAAGATCCGATGCCGCAAGACAAGGGACGTGAAAAAAGGGCAGGTGACAGGCTTCAGCTATGTCCAGGAAAGGCGCCTCGGCCTGCAGTTTCTGAATCCCTCCGAAGCCAGGACGGGGGCCCTGAGACAATTCATGAGGACCCAGGTCTGAGAAGAAAAACAACCCGCCCGGGGGGAGCGTCCTCCCGGACGGAAAAAAAAGGATGGAGCCCGCGCGGTTTTCTCCCCCGAACCGTTCTTCTTTTCGCCGTCGCGGCGTTTCTCGTCGTCAGTTTTTCCGCATGCCGCTCACGGGAACAGGCCCTCTACGAGCAGGCCACGGCGGCCCTGGACGAAGGACTTTCCGGCGCCGCCGTGGAATACCTCACCACGTTCCTGATCCGATATCCCGAAAGCAGTCTTATCCCCAAGGTCCTTCACCAAAGGGGGACCCTCTACCAGCTTTACCAGTCCCGTTATTTAGAAGCGATCATGGATTTCCGCGAATTGATCCGCAGGTTTCCGGATCACCCCCTGGCCTTCGAAGCGCACATCAGCATCGCCGAACTCCTTGAGAACAGGATCCGCGATTTCGCGCAGGCCGCTGAGGAATATCAGAGGCTGATCACGGATTATGAAGACAAACCCGGCAAGGACCTGTTTCAGTTCCGCACCGGGGTCTGTTTTTTCGAGCTCCTGGATTTCGAACGCGCGAAGATGGAGTTTTTCTACCTCATCAGCCGATACCCGGACAGCCCTCTTGTGGACGACGCCTTTTTCAGGATCGCCAGTATCCTGCAGACCCAGGGGGCCCTGGAGGACGCGCGGAAGGCCTACGAACAGTACCTTGAACGGTTTCCTGAGGGGGAGCTCGCCGTTGACGCAAAATTCAACCTGGCCGCGACCCTTGAGGAAATGGGCCATCTTGAGGAAGCCCTGGATATGTATAACCGGATATTCCCCGTTTACGATAACAAGGAGGCGATCTCCTGGAGGATTGAAAAGGTCAGGGATCGCATTGAAAACCGGGGACGATAGCCCCCGGTTCCTAAGGAGGGGCCTCGCCGGTTTCCGGAAGGGGACCCGAACCGACGGGAACGGCGGGATCACCCTCTCCGGGAGAGGGGGGCGTCCCCTGCGGGGAAGGCGCTAAGGAAGGCCCCGGAGGGGCAAAGCCAGGGAGATCTCCTGGATGTTTTTCCACCGCGGCCCCACTGTAGCCGGGGATGGGGACAGGCACGGGTTCTTTTGAAGCAGACCCATAAGGGGCATCGGTTCTTGCGGATCCGATGGCAGACGGGGCAGAGGCCGTCTCTTCCGGTACCGGCAGGGGCGCCATCTCCGCACCGGATTGCGTCTCTTCGGCAAAGGGAAATTCGCTCAGGGCTTCCAGGTATTCCGCTTCCCGTATCATCCGCCCCTTCAGCATGATGCCCAGTAGATGATCCGAACGGTTCATCACCCGGTCGGGGTATCTGGCGGGGTCATAAACCTTCGGTCCCGGAAGCATGGCGGCGAGGATCGTTGCCTCCCGAAGAGACAGGTCCGCGGGTTCCTTGTTGAAATGGAACCGGGACCCTTTGCCGATTCCATAAATCGAATCCCCTAATTCCACGATGTTGAGATAAAGTTCCAGGATGCGGTCCTTTTTTAGCGCCTTCTCCAGCTTCCAGGCCAGGAGAATCTCGCGAAATTTCCGGGCCAGGGTTTTTTCCCTTGAGAGGAACAGGTTTTTGGCCAGCTGCTGGGTGATGGTGCTGGCTCCTCTCGCAAAACGCCGGGTTTTGAGGTTCTTTTTGAGAGATTCCTTTACCTCGAACCAGTCGATGCCTTTGTGCCCGTAAAAGGAAAAATCCTCCCCGGCGAGGACCGCGTCCTTGAGGTAGCGGGGGATTTCAGATAAGGGGGTCCAGTAAGGGTTGGCGGGCCCTACCGTGAAAGATTCCAGTCTTCCGCGCCAGTCCGGGACGGAAATTTCCAGGGAGGCGTTCTGTTTCGAAAGGAAACCCACATCCGGAAGGGATCCGTAAAAGATCCATAGACCGATGGATGTGCCGATAAAAAAGATACCGAGGAAGATAAAAATAAAGACGGAGAACTTGTGAAAAGGATAAAATTTCATTCATGGGATTTATAACACCGGATGCGGCAAAATAAAGGGGCTGCCCCGATGAAAAAGGCTTGCACAGGCAAGGTCCTTGTCGCCGCAGCCCTGGTCTGCACCCTTTGGTCCGGTCTCTGGTCCCCATGCAGCGCCTCCGATGACACAGTCCGGGATTTGAGCAACCGGATGGTCATGGAGCAGGCCGCCGAGGAAAACCCCTTCCTCCTTCTGCCGCACCGGCCGAACTACATCCTGCCCTTTTATTACAGCACCGACCCCAACGCCGAGGTCCAGGGCCTCTCCGAGGACGAGCTGGACAGAATCGAGATGTTATTCCAGATTAGCCTCAAAGTCCTCATCGACAATGATTTTCTGGGATCGAAAGGGGATCTTTACGCGGCGTACACAAGCCGGTCCTGGTGGCAGGCCTATAACGGGGAACGCTCCTCCCCTTTCCGGGAGACCAACCATGAGCCCGAAATGTTTCTCTTTTTTGACACCGATTTCGGCATCCTGGGGATGAAGGCCTTTGGGGTGGTCGCGGGGGTTTCCCACCAGTCCAACGGTCAGGGGGGGGATCTTTCCCGGAGCTGGAACCGGGTCTATCTGGACCTGCTCCTGTCCAGAAAAAACATGATCGTCAACGTGAAGCCCTGGTACAGGATTCCGGAAAAGGAAAAAAAGGACCCTCAGGACCCATCGGGTGACGACAACCCGGACCTCATGGAATACATGGGCCCCGGGGAACTGAGTTTTGTTTTCGCCCACCGGAATCACACATTTACTGTCCTGCTTCGCAACAACCTTCGGAAGGACAACAAGGGGGCGGTGGAGCTGGGCTGGTCATACCCCCTTTCGAAAAAGATAAAGGGGTATGTCCGGTTTTTCGAGGGTTACGGGGAGAGCCTCATCGATTATAATCACCGGGAGACGAGGCTGGGGTTCGGCCTCCTCATGGCCGACTGGCTGTAAAAGGCGGTGAAATGTTGACAGGGTCGCGAAAAGTTCAACGCGGAACTTAACGCTTCCCGGAAAGGGAAAAAACGTGGTTTTCCCTTGCCTCACGGATCCACGACTTGCCATTCCGGTCCTGGATCCGGGCGGCCCGCACCCGGGCCGCGTTGATGACTTTTCGCAGGGTCATCAACCTTTAGCCACAAACCTTAAACGGGATTCGCTGTCTTTACTCTTTGCCTCATGCCCGGATTCCGGTAACATGCGGCATCGAAGATGCGTTCTGAAAAGGAGGAAGCGATGAAATCTCGAGGGTTGATGATCACGACAGCGGCCATTGTCCTGTGGCTGATCCCGATTATGGCTTTCGGTATGGACGCCGACCTTTACGGCTACACGAAGGCGGCCGATGTCTCTGGCAGGATGAGCGTTTCGGCCGACGGGAGGGTTCTGGAACTCAGCGGTTTTTCCAGCCTATTTTATCACCCGCTCGAGGTCTACATCTCCCGGGGTTACATGCCCTCGGAAGCACGGATGGTAGGGGTGATCCCGGCGGGGTTTCACGGCGGGATGACTTTTTCCCCGATCCCGGAGATCACCGGGCAGGATATGGTCCTGTTGAAGGTCCCGGGTTGGACGGTGCCCCTCGGCCTCGGCCTTTTTGGGGACTAGAAGCTTTCGCGCGGGGGTGAAGGCAAGGACTGGGGCGCGGGTGGTTTCCCGCGGAGGGGCCTCAATCGAAAAGAAGGTTCGCGTCAATATAAAAGCCGTTGCTTTTCAACAGCTTTAAAAACCCTATCTGCCAGCCTCCTTCCTCCTTGAAGGGGATATAGTAAACCCCGAAGAGGCTTTCGGGGACATCCTGCGGCTTTTCCCCCGTGTACAGGATGGCGACTTTCCCCGGCCCCAGTTTCCCTACGAGGAGGCCGATTTTAAAAGCCATTTCGTGCTTGGGCCTCGGCTTCGAGATGACCGCGGTCAGCCCGGAAAACCCCCCTTTCACAAATGAGGAAACACAGACCAGCGTGAAGACGAGCTCCCCTTGTGAAAACGCCTCATCGACTTTTTCAGGGGTGTCCTCTTCCAGAAGAAGGACGTCCACCCCGATCTTGTCCATGAGGGCCGTCGCCGCGAAGGTGATCTCGTCCCCTCCGGCCTGGAGGATCAGAACTCTGCCCGGCTGGTTTGCCCTGGCCGCGGACCCGGGCTGTTTCACGGGAGGTGTCTTGTCCTTCCCTTCCGGTTTCGGGGGGACCGGGGGAGCTGTTTTTGCCTTTGGTCCGGTTGGGGCTGGTAGCTTTTGAGGGTCCCCCTGCGGCCCCGCTTTTGCCGCCCTCTTTTCCTTCTTCCCCCCAAAAGGCCCGGAGGACTCGGCAAAAAAGGATTTCCCTGAATCAGGGGCCTGTTCCATTTGGTCCAGAAGGGTTTCCAGACGGGTCACCGCCTGAGGGAGACCGATCTCGAACCTGGCCTGTTTTTCCGTCCGTGAATCCCCCAGGGAAACGGGGCCCGAGGAAATATGAAAGTCCTCGAATTCCTCGAACTCGGGTGAATCCTCACCGAAAAGATCCCTCACCGCATCTACCACCGCGGCTTCAACCTCCTGGACCTTGTCGCTGTCGAAGGGAAAGATCCTCGCATCCAGACGTTTGACCTCTTCCAGGGCCGACTCGAGAAGATATCGCCCCTTTTCATCAGATGGCATTCTTTGTACCCCCTTTAAAGACCCTGACCGACCGTCCCGATTCCGCGCCGGCCTTTGACCATTTTCATAAGTTAATCTACCACCACTCGGGCGGAGGATAAAGCCGGATATTCGGCTGGCACGGGATCAGGAAGGTATCCTTCTCTAAAGGGGAAGAGGCGGAGGTGGTCGGAACGGGGTAGTCGGAACCTTGACTGTGGGTTATAATCTCCGCAGACTATCTCGCCGGAAGGAGGTCCGCTGTGAAAAGAGACGCCGACTCGATCCGTGAAACCAGGATGAAGGCCAGGCGCATTACGGCCATGGGGTGGGGATTGTTTTTCCTCTGGCTAGGATTGGTCCTCGTCCTCGATGCGGGGATCGGGCTGATCCTTCTGGGTGTCGGATTCATCAGCCTCGGGATGCAGATCGCCAGAAAATACGCCGGGTTGGAGTCGGACGGTTTCTGGATCCTCGTGGCCATCCTCTTTGTCCTGGTGGGGGCATGGGAGCTTTTCGAGATGAAAATGCCCCTCATGGCCGTGCTCCTCATGGTGGTCGGTGTGGGGTTTTTGGTCTCAGCCACCCGGAAGAGTCCTCCGGGCAAATAAACCCCTGATCCCTTGCCAAAAAAAACCCGTTCCCCTAGTATCTGACATTTACGCACCCATCCGGGCTTTGGGAAAAGGCCGGATAACGGCCGTCCGAGTTCCGGAGCCAGCGAGTGAAGATCGTCGATATCTTTAAAAAAAAGGATTTTCTTCTCTCCTTCGAGTTTTTCCCCCCGAAGAATTCCGAGAGCGAGCATGTCCTTCATGAAACCGTCGGCGCCCTCAAACGGTTCGCGCCGGACTTTGTCTCCATAACCTATGGGGCCGGCGGAAGCACCCGGGACAAGACCCTCCAGTGGACCCTGGATCTGATGGAGGACGGCCTTGAGGTCATGATGCACCTGACCTGCATCGCTTCCTCGCAAGACGAGATCACCCGGATCGTCCACACATTGAAATCCTCCGGGATTGAGAATATCCTCGCCCTCCGTGGGGACGCCCCTCCGGATTGTCCGCCCCCGGGGCCCCTGTGCCACGCCTCCGACCTCGTTGCCTATCTCAGGGAACTGGATGGTTTTTTTTCCATAGGGGTCGCCGGATACCCGGAAGGCCACCCCGAGGCCGCCTCCCTCGAGGAGGATATCACCTTTCTAAAAAAGAAGGTCGACGCCGGGGCCGAGTTCATCCTGACCCAGCTTTTTTTTGACAACCGGTATTTTTTTGATTTCGAGGAACGCGTCCGCGCGGCCGGAATAAATGTCCCGATCATCCCGGGGATCATGCCCATCATCAATCCCGGGCAGGTGAAAAAATTCACCCAGATGTGCGGGGCCACCGTTCCGGTTGGGGTCCTTTCCCGGATGGAGGGGAAAAACCCCGGGGAAACCCTTCGGATCGGTGTGGATTACGCCATCGGCCAATGCGGGGAATTGATAAAGGCGGGGGTCTCCGGCCTTCATTTTTACACCCTTAACCGGAACCAGGCCACGGGGCTTATCCTGGATGGATTGAAGGATTTTTCCCCCATCCGGAAAAGAACCGGATGACAGCCTCTGAAGTTTCGGAAAGAGAACCGCGGGAGAAAACGGTTATGCCCCACCTGACGAAGCTGCGTCTTCAAAGCCGGCCCTATCCGGATGCGGATGTTTATCCTTTTAACCTGGCCGTCCTTCGCGAGACAGAGGAGATCGGGTTTTCCGTCCCTGTCACCTTTTTCGCCGGGGGGAACGGCACGGGGAAATCCACCCTCCTCCGGGCCATCGGGCTGGGCTGCGGAATCCATATCTGGGAGGGCGAAAGGAGGCAGCGCTACAAGAAAAGCCCCTTTGAAAATCTCTTTCACCTGTTCCTTGAGATCGTCTGGTCCAGCGGACCCGTCCCCGGGTCGTATTTCTCCTCGGATCTTTTTCGCTTCTGGGCAGAGGCGTTAGACGAGTTCGCCGTTTCCGACCCCCGGATGCTGGATTATTTCGGGGGCCGTTCCCTGTTGAGCCAGTCCCACGGGCAGTCCCTCCTCTCCTTTTTCCGTTCCCGCTACTGCCGGAAGGGGCTGTATCTCCTCGATGAACCGGAAACGGCCCTGTCCCCGCAGAGCCAGATCGAACTGATCAGGGTCCTCCAGGAAAGCGCCCGGCAGGGGAATACCCAGTTCATCGTCGCAACCCATTCCCCTATCCTCCTGGCCTGCCCGGGAGCCATGATCTACAGCTTCGACGCGCCTCCCATCCAGCAGGTGGATTACGAGGATACGGAATATTTCAGGGTCTACAGGGAGTTTCTGGAAGATCCCGAGGCCTACCTGGAAAGAGGGTCCGGCTGAGCCTGCCTTAAGGGGGAACCTGTTTCCCCTTTTTCCTTCGCTCCTCGATTCCGGGCCTCCGCTCCGGGATGGGGGAGGCCTCCCCCATCCCCCCCGCGATCTCCTCGTTGACATACAGGGCGCAAAAACAGGTCCCGTACTCGGCAAGATCGGCATCCCGGTAATCGCAGGGGCAGATGATGTCGCGGTCCTCTTCCCGTTTTCCCGCCGCCAGCCTGCAGGGGCAGGAGGGGTACCCGTAGCGGTCCATGTTCACCAGCAGGGATTCAACCAGGGCGTAGGTGTGTTCGGTGTCCGGATTAAGAAAATATCCCTTCTGCCGCGCCAGCTCTCTGATCTTTTCCAGATGCTGCAGCACCCGGGGAGGGGGCAGTTTTTTCTCTTTCATAAGAGGAGCTCCTTGAATTTATCCGGTTTGAACCCGACGATGGTTTCCCCGCCGTCGATGACAAGGGTAGGGAAGGAACTCTTCGGATTGAACCGGCGCATTTCCTCCAGGAGGGCTTCCTTGTCCTCGGGCTCTTCCAGGTCCACATCCACAAAGCGATAGGCCAGCCGTTTTTTTCCGAGCCACTTTTTGGTTTTTTTGCACCAGACGCAAGTGCTCAGGGTATACAGGAGGATATCCTTTCCCCCTTTTCCCTCAACCGCTA
>JAFGWO010000209.1 GCA_016937135.1 Pseudomonadota bacterium | reverse complement strand
GGCATCTCATGACCATGGACCTTGCCGGCGGCACACCGGTTCCGGCCGTCGCCCTTGTCTGTTCCGGAGGGCATACCACCCTTTATCACCTCGACGGGACCGATTCTCCTTCCATTCTGGGGACGACCATGGATGACGCGGCAGGAGAAGCCCTGGACAAAGCCTCCAAGATGCTGGGTCTCGGGTACCCGGGCGGTCCCGCCATCGAGAAAGCCGCCGATGACGGGGATCCCCAGGCCCTGAGGCTTCCGCGGCCCCTTTGGGGGTCCGACACCCTCGATTTTTCCTTCAGCGGGTTGAAGACCGCCCTTTACGTCTTTCTGAAAAAGGAAGGATATTTTAATCCGGCCCCGCGGACTATGGGGCTTCCTTTCCCTGTAAAGGACATAGCCGCTTCCTTCCAGGCCGCCGTTGTGGACATCCTTGTCCGAAGGAGCCTTTTCGCCCTCGAGACGTTGAACCTGAGGGACCTTGTGGTCGTCGGTGGGGTTGCCAGAAACAGGCTGATGAGGGCGCGCCTCGAAGAGTCCTCAAAAGAGGGCGGCTTCCGGGTTCATTTCCCTCCCCCTGCCCTCTGCACGGACAACGCCGCCATGATTGCGGCCCTCGGCTACCGCCAGCGCGGCCGGGCGATACGCGATCCCCTCAGCCTGAACGCCTATTCGACGAAAGCCATGAAAGCCGTAAGAAAAAACACGGAGGAAACTACCGCATGACCATCCCGCTCCGTTTCATGACGATAGCGCTGGCCGGTTTTCTGGCCGCGGGTACAGGATGCGCCTCCCTGACAGGGCGTATTCCCGAAGGGCCGACAGACCTTCCGGAAGGCCATCCGGAGATGAAAGAAGCGCCGCTGCAGCAGCCTGATCCCATGGTGGACGCCTACGCGGCTTTTTTCCGGGGACTGCTCCTGGAACAAGACGGACGATTCGAAGAGGCCATCGAATCTTTGGAAACCGCGGCGAGATCAGACAGCCGGTCTCCCGCCCCCCTGGTGGAAATCATGCGGATCCAGATGGAAGCGGGGAACCTCGAGGACGCGGAAAAAACCGGGAGGCGGGCCCTTGAAATAGACAGGGATCTCGGCAAGGTGCACATCGCCCTCGGACAGATATACCTGGATTCCGACAGAGTTGACAAAGCCCTTGAGCATCTTCTTGAGGGCACCCGTCTGGAACCCGATAACACCGGAGCCCTCTTCCCCCTTGCGGAGGCAATGGAAAAATCGGGGGACGGGGAAGGGGCGATTTCCGTTCTGGAGAAGCTGACCGCGGACCGGGAGTTCGAAGCCCTGGCCCGCTTTCACCTCGCCCGCATCCTCGTTGGTTCCGGCCGAACCGGGGAAGCGGCGGACCACCTTTTCCGGGCCGCAGAGTTGAACCCATCCTTTATCGGCGCCATCGGGGAACTCGGGGCCCAGATGGAAAAACAGGGGCAGGCCGAAAGCGCGATACTCCTCTACGAGGCCTACCTCACCAGGGACCCGCAAAACAATGCCGTAAGAGGTTTTCTCGCAAGGGCGTGCTTTATCAAAGGGGAATATCCCCGGGCCAGGGACCAGTCGGAAATCATCATTGAAACAGATCCGGAAAACACCACTGGCCTCCTGATCCTGGGCCTTTCCGAAACACGTCTTGGGGATTATGAGAGTGCCCTTGAAACCTTCAAACGTCTGCGCGAGGTTTCCGGGGAAGGCTTTGAAACGCTGATGCAGATCGGGAGCGCCCAGAGGGAGCTGGAGATGTACAGCGAGGCTGCCGCGACCTTCGAGGAAGCCGTCCGGATCTATCCCGACCGGTTCGAGCCCCATCTCAATCTGGCGATCATCCACGACGCCATGGAGAATATGACAAAAGCCGAGGAGAGCGCCAGGAAAGCCCTCTCGCTGGCGCCGGAACGGTCCAACCTCCGCATCTACCTCGCGCAGATCCTGACGAGGCAGGGGCATTTTGCAGAAGCCATTTCCCTCCTGGAGGAAGGACTGAAGATCGCTCCCGGGGATACGGGCCTTCTCTATCAGATGGGGATCACCTACGACCAGAGCGGCCGATTCGATCTTGCCGAGAAAATCCTTGAAAGGCTCCTCGAAACAGATCCTGACCACGCCGATGCCCTGAACTACCTCGGTTATTCGTGGGCCGACCGCGGCCTCAGGCTCGAAAAAGCCCTGGAAATGATCGAAAAAGCCCTGCGGCTGCGCCCCGACGCGGCCTATATCGTGGACAGCCTGGGTTGGGTCCATTACCGGATGGGGCATTATGAAGAGGCCCTGAAGCACCTGCTGGTGGCCGTGGAAAAGATGGGGGACGATCCCACGGTCCTCGACCACCTGGGGGACACTTACGAAAAACTGGGACAGGAAGAGCTGGCGGTCCTGTATTGGTCAAGGGCCCTTGCCGCTGATCCGGATAATCCCGAAATCCGCCGGAAGCTTCGGGACAGAGGGATCCAGGATCCCCTCCCGTGAGATCGCGCCTTGTCCTGGCGTGGGGATGCCTCTTGATTCTTGCCGCGGCCGCCTGCGCGCCAAGGGATCTGTATCCGGAGAGAAGCATCGATCCTGCTCCTCTCATGGAGGCGGTCCGGAACCGGGGGGAGATTCTGCGCGCGGGGGTTTCCGGAACCATCCTGATCCGGTACAGGGGGGCGGAGGGACGTTTCAGCGGCAAAACCTACGTCACCGCCCTTCCCGGTGGTCCTTTCCGCCTGGAAATCCCGGGATTTCTTGGCAACACCCTCGCGGCCATCGTCAGCGACGGGACGCAGGTCCTCGCTTATTATCCGGAAGAAGCCCGGGCTTTCCGCAGCCCGGCCAGGGGCCATGCCGTCGGGATCCACCTCCCTTTTCCCCTCCCCCTCGAGGCCGCGGCACTGCCCTCCCTGATCCTGGGGGTCCTTCCTGAAGAGGGGAACCCGGAAAGGATTCGGGCGGCCATTCTCAATACCGGGGAGAGGATCCTGCAGGTCCGGGAAGGGGGAACGGGGACGGAATTCACCTTCCTCTTTCGGAAAGATACCCTTGACCTTCATTCCTATCGATGTTCCCTTGGCGGTCTGGACTTCCAGGGCACCACTCAGGGAAGGACTCCTTTCCTCCCGGAGGCTTTCCGTTTTGAGTTTTCCGACGCCAGGATTGAGGGGGAATGGGAAGCCATCGGCCTTTTTAAAGGTGAAGCCTCCGCCCTGAAGCTGCGGATCCCCACCTCTGTTCCCATCGTCGACCTGGAGGATCCCCTTTGATAAGGATCCTCGCGCCCGCCAAAATCAATCTCAGCCTGCAGGTCCTGGGCCTGCGGCCGGACGGCTACCACGAAATCCGGAGCATCGTTCAGAAGATCTCCCTTTTTGACCGGATCACCCTGGAGGAGGAAACACAGCCGGGCATCCGCCTGGTCTGCGACCAGCCCGACATACCCGCCGGTCCCGGAAACCTGGCCTACCGCGCGGCGTCCCTCCTCATGGAGACCGCGGGCGTTCGCGGCAAGGGGATCTCCATCATCCTGGAAAAACACGTCCCCCATGGTGCCGGCCTGGGCGGCGGGAGCAGCGATGCCGCGGCCGTTCTTCTTGGCCTGAGCGAGCTTTTGGGCCTTTCTCCGCACCCCGGGCTTTTGCATGAGATCGCATTGCGCATCGGTTCGGATGTGCCCCTTTTCCTCGGCCCCTCCCCTTCCTCCATAGAAGGAAGAGGGGATCTCGTGAAACCGTCTCTTCTGAGACTCCCTGCCTTTTATCTTGTTGTTTTCCCCGGTTTTCCGGTTTCCACCCAATGGGCCTATACCAATTTCCGTTTGACAAAAAAAACCCGCAAATATACGATTTCCTCGCAAAAAAAGGTCGATGGGGGGGGGATTTCGCCGGATCGGTGGCAGGATCTCCTGGTCAACGACCTGGAAACGGTTGTTTCGGGTCGGCATCCGGAGATCGCCCGATGCAGGGAGGATCTCGTCCGTTTTGGGGCGAGGGCGTCCCTGATGTCGGGGAGTGGTTCGGCCGTTTTCGGCCTTTTTGAGAATCCGGATACGGCACAGCGCGCGCGAAAGGGAATTCTTTCGGAGGGATGGCCTTTCGCCGCACTGGCGGAACCCGTTTTCTCCTGAACTGCCGGGCCCTACAACGATGATGGCCTCACAAGAAGCCATCAACGCGCCCCGCATGGGGCGCCCGGATCAAGGACCCGGGTTGTAAGTCCTTGATCCGGGAGGAAAGGGAAAACCACGTTTTTCCCTTTCCGTGAAGCAAAAAGTCCCGGATAGGACTTTTTGCGACACTGTCAAAGATCAACGGGGAAAGGGAGGTGCACAGCATGAAGATAACCGACGTCAAGGTGTTCCCGGTGAATGAGGACAAACTGAAAGCCTACGCCACCATAACTTTCGACAACAGCTTCATCGTAAGAGATCTAAAGGTCATCAGCGGCAACAAGGGTTTTTTCATTGCCATGCCCAGCAAGAAAAGAAAGGATGGCACATTTCGTGATGTGGCCCATCCCCTCAACAGCGAAACACGCAAAATGATTGAGGATTCCGTCCTGGAAGTCTATAAGAAAGAGTCCACATCGGGCAAAGCCGTCAACTACGAAGAAGAGGAAGCCGGCGGCGAGGAGATCATAGACATCCCCTCCCATCCGGAAAAAGAGGAAGAACCCGACAATAGAACTGAGGAAGAGCCCGAAAAAAGGGCTGAGGAAAATCCGACCATCGAGCATTCCGATGACCCGGACAAAGATTTCGGGTACGAGGAATAGACTTATTTTTTGGGGCGTCGACAAACGGTAAGTCACGGGACTTTGGATCCCGCATCTGTAGGTTCGAATCCTACCGCCCCAGCCAGATGAAGACCCCGGAAACCCTTTCCCCGGGAGCAGGAATAATCATGCCCTTTTCCAATATCAAGCTGTTCACGGGAAACGCGAATCCCGCACTTGCCGGAAAAATTTGCGATCAACTTCATCAGCCCCTGGGAAATGCCCTGGTAAGGCAGTTCTCTGATGGGGAAATCATGGTGGAAATCTCCGAAAACACCCGCGGAGCGGACGCCTTCGTCATCCAGCCGACCTGCAAACCCGGCAACGACAACCTTATGGAGCTTCTCATCCTCATCGATGCCCTCAAGAGGGCGTCCGCATGGCGGATCACCGCCGTCATCCCCTATTTCGGGTACGCCAGGCAGGACAGGAAGGTGGCCCCGAGGGCTCCCATAACCGCGAAACTGGTTGCCGATCTCATAACGGTCGCCGGGGCCTCACGGGTCCTCACCATGGACCTGCACGCGGGGCAGATCCAGGGATTCTTCAACATTCCCGTGGATCATCTTTACGCGTCCCCTGTCCTTCTGGGCTATCTGCACGGGATCGATCTGGGGGAGACGGTCATCGTTTCCCCGGACGCCGGAGGGGTCGAGCGCGCGAGAGCATTCGCAAAGAGGCTCGGGGCGGGACTCGCCATCATCGACAAGCGTCGAACAGGCCCTAACATCAGCCAGGCCATGAATATCGTAGGGGATGTCAAGGGAAAAGCAGCTATCGTTATCGACGATATGATCGACACCGGGGGAACTCTCGTCGAGGGCCTGAAGGCCCTGCAGGCAGCCGGAGCGGGACCCCTCCTTGCCTGCGCCACACACCCCGTTTTCTCCGGATCGGCAGTTGAGCGCCTTCAGGATTCCCCTGCGGAAAAAATAGTGGTCACCGATTCCATCCCCTTGAGCGAAGAAGCGCAGAAATGCGAGAAAATTATCCAGTTAAGCGTTGATGAACTCCTGGCCGAAGCGATCAGGAGGATCCACGACAACGAATCCGTCAGCTCCCTGTTCGTCTGAGGGATCCCGCTGACAAAAGGAGGAAACACCCGAATGGCAACTCCAAAATTGACGGCACAGGCCAGGCCCGAGACGGGCAAAGGCTCCAGCAAAAAGATGCGAAGGGAGGGTCAAATCCCCGCAGTCCTTTACGGGAAAAAGCAGGAGAGCATGTCCCTTTCCCTCGACAACAAGGAAGTTTCCCATCTGCTGGCCACGCCGGGCGTAACGACCAACGTCATGGACCTGGAAATCACCCAAAGCGGCAAAAACGTGACCAAGAACGTCCTCGTCAAAAAAATCCAGAAGCATCCCTATCGGGATCAGATCCTTCACATGGATTTTCTGGAAGTGGCCATGGACAAGGAGATCACAGTGCTGGTCCCCATCGAGGTCACCGGGGAAGCCAAGGGGGTCAAGGAAGGCGGCATCCTCGAGTTGAAGCGGCGCGAACTGGAAGTGACCTGCCTTCCCGGCCGCATACCCCACACCATTGTAATCGATACGACGCCTCTCATGATCGGCGATGTGGTCCACGTCGAGGACATCACCCCTCCGGAGGGGGTCCAGATACCTCACGAAACCAATTTTGCCCTTCTCTCGGTAGTGGTCCCCGCTGCTGAAGTCTCAGCTGAGGCCGCGGCCGAAAAGGGAGAAGAGGAAAAGGAAGCCGGGGAGAAAGAGGCTGAGAAAGAGGAAAAAGAGGAGGAAAGCGGGGAGTAATTCCCCTGATCTTCTTTTCCATGTGGCTGATCGCTGGACTCGGCAACCCCGGGCCCGGATACGAAAAGACGAGGCACAACCTCGGGTTCATGGCCCTGGAGGCGCTTTCCAGGCGTCTGAGAATCCCTTTGCGGGATTATGACGGGCGACTCTCCCTCGGGAGGGGCCATCGCCGCGGGGAGGAGATCCTTCTGGCCCGACCCCTCGGATTTATGAACCTGAGCGGGGAGATCCTGGCCCCCCTGGCGCACCGTGAGAGGGTCGAGACCGAAAGGATCCTGGTCATGGTGGACGATCTGGATCTTCCCCTCGGGACCCTGCGGTACAGGCCGGGAGGTGGAACGGGAGGCCACCGGGGTCTGGAGTCGATGGTCCGATGTCTGGGCAGTGATGCGTTCAGAAGGATCAGGCTTGGCATCGGGCGCCCCGACGAACCCGTTTCAGAAGCGGACTATGTCCTCTCCCCCTTCCGGGACGAGGAAATGGCAATGGTGGAAAGGGTCCTCGGCGCGGCCGCTGATCTCGCCGGGGAGGTGATCTTCGGGGGAAAAAGTACCCCCGGGACGGTCAAACTGACGGAAGATCAGAATAAGGAGGGATTATGACCTGGACAAACCTTGCGCCGCTTTTCGGGGCAGGCGGTCTCGTCTTCGCGCTGCTCATCTTCCTGTACATCCGCACCCAGCCGGCAGGAACGGAAAGGATGGAAGAACTGGCAGGGATGATCCACGACGGCGCGATGGTTTACCTGAAACGCCAATATTCCATTCTGGCCATCTTCATCGCCGTGGTGTTCTTACTGCTGTTCTGGAAGTTGGGGCAGCAAACCGCCCTGGCCTTTCTGGCCGGTGCCGCCTGCTCCATGCTGGCAGGCTTCTTTGGCATGCACGCCGCCACAAAGGCCAACGTTCGGACAGCCCATGCGGCCAGCTCCGGCGGCCAGGGGAAAGCCCTCAGCGTCGCCTTCGCTGGAGGGGCTGTCATGGGCGTTTCGGTCGCATCCCTCGGGCTCCTGGGTGTGGGGATCCTTTTTTACCTGTACGGGAAGCCGGCTACTGCCCAGTATATTAACGGGTTCGCCATGGGGGCATCCTCCATCGCCCTGTTCGCCCGTGTGGGAGGGGGCATCTTCACGAAAACCGCCGATGTGGGGGCCGACCTCGTAGGCAAAGTGGAAGCCGGAATCCCTGAAGACGACCCCCGCAACCCGGGCGTCATCGCCGACAACGTGGGAGACAATGTCGGGGATGTGGCCGGGATGGGAGCGGATATCTTCGAATCCTACGTCGGATCCATGATCGCGGCCATCGCCCTCGGGGCCACTTCCCTGGCTATTCCTGAAGGAATGAGATCAACATACATGGCCCTCCCGCTCCTCATCGCCATGGCCGGGATCGTGTGCAGCGCCGTCGGGATATTCTCCATCAGGATCCTCGAAAAACTGTCCCCGGCTGCAGCCCTCCGGTATTCCACCTTCATTGCCGCCGGCCTCCTCCTGGCAGCCGCCTATATGATCATCCGGAGCAGCGGAGCCAACATCGGGGTTTTCTGGGCCATTTTCGCGGGAACCCTCTCAGGGATCCTCATCGGCCTGGTGACGGAATACTACACCGGCGCCAAACCCATCCGGGACATCGCCGAGGCCAGCAAAACCGGCACGGCCACCAACATCATCACCGGCCTTGCCGTGGGATATGAATCCACCGCCATCCCCATCGGAATCATCTCTGCCACCATCATCATCGCCTCCATGGCAGCGGCCCCCATGAGCCTTTACGGGATCGCCATCGCGGCCGTGGGCATGCTGGCAACGGTGGGGATCACCATGTCCGTGGACGCCTACGGACCCATCGCCGACAACGCGGGCGGCATCTCCGAAATGGCCGGCCTAGGTCCTGAAACAAGGAAGATCACCGACGGCCTGGACGCCCTTGGAAACACGACGGCCGCCATTGGTAAAGGGTTTGCCATCGGCTCGGCGGCCCTGACCGCCCTGGCCCTCTTCGCCGCCTACACCAAGGCTGTGGGTCTTGAGGTGATCGACCTCGCCACCCCCAAAGTCGTCGTGGGCATGTTTATAGGGGGCATCGTTCCCTTCCTGGTCGCGGCCATGACCATGACATCGGTGGGAAAGGCCGCTTTCAAGATGGTCGAGGAAATCCGCAGGCAGTTCCGCGAAATCCCGGGCATTATGGAAGGGACGGGCAAGCCCGACCCCGAAAGGTGCGTGGCTATCTCAACCAACGCCGCCCTTAAGGAAATGATCCTCCCAGGCCTGACAGCGGTTCTGACCCCCGTCATCGTAGGATTCCTCCTCGGGAAGGAAGCTCTGGGCGGCACCCTCGCCGGGGCAACCCTCGCGGGAGTGTTCCTCGCCCTTTTCATGGCCAACGCGGGCGGGGCCTGGGACAACGCCAAAAAGTACATCGAGGCGGGCAACCTCGGAGGAAAGGGCTCCGATGCGCACAAGGCCGCGGTGGTGGGGGATACGGTTGGAGATCCCTTCAAGGACACTTCCGGGCCGGCCATGAACATCCTCATCAAACTCATGTCCGTTGTTTCCCTTGTCCTGGCCCCCCTCTTCGCGACGATTACGCCCCTGATAAAGTAGACGGAAACGAAGGGACGACTGGACGAAAAAGCAAAAGGGGCCGGCTGAAAGGCCGGCCCCTTGACATTGGGAGGGTCGCGAAAAGTTCAATGCGGAACTTTTCGCTTCCCGGAAAGGGAAAAACGTCGTTTTCCCTTTCCTCACGAATCAAGGACTCACAACGACG
>JAFGWO010000208.1 GCA_016937135.1 Pseudomonadota bacterium | reverse complement strand
TTTGTCGAAACCCCTGTGGAGGTATATATTCCGCCTGATCCCGCCAGACGGGCCAGTATTTTGAGCTGACGCAACGTTGATGACTTCGCAAAAAGTCATCGACGCGCCCCGCGCGGGGCGCCCGAATCGAGGATCGTCGTCGCAAGTCCTTGATTCGTAAGGAAAGGGAAAACGACGCTTTTCCCTTTCCGTTGCGCAAAAAGTCCCGGATCGGACTTTTTGCGACCTTATCAACGTTAAGGAGGTCAAGACCGGATGAATGAGGAAGAGAAGATACTGTCGATGTGTCCCGGATCGGATCTGGACAGGGAAGTGGCGGGCAGGCTGATGGATGGAACATTGAAAAATTATTCAACCGATATGGGCGATGCCTGGAAAATCGTTGAAAAACTTGAAGAATTGAACTGGAGAATCGATATCATAAATTCCCGGAAAAAGAAAGCCGTCCTCGGCATGAAAATGGTGGACGGGGCCCCCCACACCCTGAACGTCCTTTTCGATTGCCCCCTTGAATTCGAAACCATCCCTGAAGGGATCTGCAAGGTCGCCCTTTTTTCCCTGGTCGCGGAAAAGGCCGGATGGTAACAGCCCGGGTTCAGAACCGGTGCCCGATGTCTCCGGCAGGGCGTTCGGCATCATGGTGGGAATAAGAGAAGATCATGCTGCCATCCGATACCATAAACAGGAAGCTTTACGAAAGGTTAAAGCCGGACGCCGAAGGGATCGAGGTGGTGGATCTGCGCGTGGGCCTGGGGTATGTCGGGGTCAGGCTGTCTACCGGGCGCGCAGGACTGGCGGCCCTGCTCCTCTACGGGATCCCGCGGGGCTGCATGGTGCTTGCGGAGGCCGGCGGCTATGCAGGCTCTGCCGCATCTTCCCTCCTGGGATACCTCGTGCACGGGAAAACACCCCTCGAAAAGGCCATCGGCCTCGCTACGGCCAACGCCATCATCCAGCCGCCCCCTGATGCCCTGGATGACAGGGAGGCCACGACCCTGCTGAACCTGGACAAGGGGGACCGGGTTGTCATGGTCGGCCTTTTTTCTCCCCTTGTCCCGCGCATCCGGGCGACGGGGGCAACGCTGACGGTCCTTGAAAAAAACCCGGAAAGAATGGAAATACCCGATGAAAGGGAGGTACATAAAGCCTTGAGGGATTGCCACGTGGCGATCATCACGGGAACGACGCTGCTCAATGGAACCTTCGAGGAGACCGTCGCCAGGCTTGGGTCTCCCCGCAGCGTCGCCGTGATCGGACCTTCCACGCCCCTCCAGCCGGAGGTGTTCGCCGGGACCCCCGTGACCCATTTGGGCGGGGCCGTTGTAATGGATCCCGATCTGGTCCTCAGGGTTGTCTCGGAGGCGGGAGGCACCCCGGCCATGCGGCCGGGGCTTCGTTATGTGAACCTGGTTATTTGAAGCGTTCCCTGATGGTCCTCGCGTGGACAGACAGCCCCTCGGCTTCCGCGAGGGAAATCACCACGTCCTTGAGGCTTTCCAGCCCTTCCCTGCTCAGATACTGAAAAGTAGGTTTCTTGATGAAATCATCTACGGAGAGGCCGGAGAACATCCGCGCGCACTGGCCTGTCGGGAGGACGTGGTTGGTCCCGGAGGCGTAATCGCCGACGGGGACGGGGGCATAGGGGCCCAGGAAAATGGAACCCGCGTGCCGGATTCTGTTGAGGGTGATGAAGGGATCCGTGGTCATGATCTGAAGATGCTCCGCGGCATACTGGTTGGTGAAATCGATGGCCTGGTCCATGTCCCGGGCGATCAGGACACAGGAGTGTTTTTTCAGGGAGGACTCGAAGATGTCCTTCCGGGGCAGATTCTCCACCTCCCGGTTGATGATATCGCAGACCTTTTGGGCGAGTTCCGGAAGATCCGTCACGAAGACGGCAGCAGAATCGGGATCGTGCTCCGCCTGGGAAAGGAAATCCCATGCGATGAGGTCCGCGCGACCGCTCCCGTCGGCGAGAATGAGGGCCTCGCTCGGGCCTGCGGGGGAATCGATGTCCACCTGGCCGTAAACGAGCATCTTGGCGGCGGTGACGTATTTGTTGCCCGGGCCCACGATCTTGTCCACCCTTGGCATGGTTTCGGTCCCGAAAGCCAGGCCCGCCACTCCCCATGGGCCGCCGACCTTGAATATGCGGTCGCAATTGGCGATATCGGCGGCCACCAGGGTGACGGGGCTCGCTTTCATGCCGGGGCTCGGGGGGGTGATGGCCACAACCTGTCCGACCCCCGCCACCTTCGCGGGCAGCACCGTCATGAGGATGGAGCTGGGATAGACGGCTGTTCCGCCCGGAATGTAGCACCCGACGATATCCAGGGGCCGCGTGACCCTCCCGGCAAGAATCCCGGGGGTGATCTCGATGGACCACATCTCCCTTTCGATCTGGGCGCGATGAAATTTTATGATATTTTCCGAGGCGATCTTCAGGGATTCCACCACCTTGGGGTCCACCTGACTGTAAGCCTGCTCGATCTCCTCCCTGGTGACCTCAAGGTCCGCGCTGGTAATGCCTTCCTTATGCTTTTTGTAATGCCTGAGGGCCACGGCATCCCCGTTGGCCTTGATGTCGTTCACGATGAGCCGCATCTCTTCGAAAATGGACGAGATGTCCTCCATGGATCTCTCCATGATGGACCGGGTCCTTTCGGGACTCAGTTCCGATATCTTTTCCGGGTGCAGTTTGATCAATTATGGTTCTCCTTTCCAAAGGGTCTTCCCGGCCGCATTTTGTTGTCCTTTAATCCCGACATATAGCAGAAAATATCTCTCTTTAAAACGGAGGGACACGGAGGGCCGCGGGCCGGGTGCTGCCCCGGGGAACCGGGACGGCTGCAGCGAAACCCTGAAAGGCCGGAATTCTTCGGCTATACTCTACAGAAATACCCATGCCCGGTGGGCATTGACAGGCGCCGACGGGTGAACCGGGTTTTTTCCAACATCGGGAGGTTGTTTATTAACGCTTCGCCCCTCAAGGCTGTTTTCCTGGAGCCGAAACCCCCAAATCCCCACATCTTTTCCCTTTATCCTCTTCCGAGGCTGGGGAGCGCGATCCTGGGGACAATCCTTCGCGACAGGGGATGGGAAGTCAGGATCTTTGTGGAAGAGGTGGCTCCCATAGATTTTAACCGGGTATTGCAGGCGGACCTCGTCGGGATTTCCAGCATCACCCCGACGGCCCCCCGGGCTTATGCCCTTGCGGACGAGATCCGGAAGGCGGGGATTCCCGTTGTCCTGGGGGGGTCCCATGTGACCTGGCTTCCCGAGGAGGGGCTTGCCCACGCTGACATGGTCATCAGGGGAGAGGGGGAGATTCCGATCGCGGTCCTTGCCGCTCATTTCGAGGGCCGGGATGTCAGTCTGGATCAGGTCCCCGGGCTGTCGTGGATGAATGAGGGAAAGATAGTCCACAATCCCCTTTCGGAAGAGCCTGTGGACCTGAACGATGTACCGGCTCCGGACTTGTCACTCATAGAGGGTTTCGTGAGGGGTGGAGCCTTTTCCGGGGCCGTCATCCCCATCCAGACCACCAGGGGCTGCCCGCACAATTGCGCGTTCTGTTCGGTCACCGGGATGTTCGGCAGAACACTCCGGCGGCGGAGCCCGGAAAAAGTTTTGGAGGAACTGGAAAAATACCGTGATTCTGGATCCGTGGTTTTCTTTTACGACGATAATTTTACCGCGGACCTGGCCCATGCGCGGGCTATCTGTCAGATGATCCTCGACCGGGGGCTGGACCTGAAATGGAGCGCCCAGGTCAGGCTCGAGATCGCAAGGGATACGGAGCTCCTGGCCTTGATGCGGCGGGCGGGGTGCCGCACCCTTTTTATCGGGTTCGAGTCGGTCAACCCGCTGGCTTTGGCCGAGAGCGGCAAATCCCTGTCCGCCGCCGAGATGTCGGAGGCGGCCAGATCCATAAGCCGGGCAGGGATCGCGATCCACGGGATGTTTATTTTCGGATTTGATTCGGACGGGCCCGGGGACCTTGAAGCGACCCTCCGGTTCGCGAAAAGATCGCCCATTGCCACGGCCCAGTTCCTTCTGCTTACACCATTTCCGGGGACGCGGCTGTCGGAGCGCCTGGGGAATCAGGGGAGGATCCTCACCCGGGAATGGGGCCTGTATGATACCCACCACATCGTTTTTTCACCGAAGCTCATTACCCCCCGGCAGATCCAGAAGAGGCAGGTGCGTTCCCACTGGAGGTTTTACAGCTGGCCCCGGAGCCTGCTGAATCTGGCGAGGCTGAAGCTGCCCCGCGCGGGGATCTATCTCTATGCGCGGAGGATAAACGCGAAATGGAAGAGGCAGAATCGGTTTTATCTGAAGGCCCTTAAAGTTTTTTCCGGAAAGGGCCCCTTTGTACCAGACCCAGGTTCGCGGCCGCCCTTCGAGGAGATCAGGTCGGCAGCGGAAAAAGCGCGGGAGAGGATACAGAAAAGGGCTGTCTGCCGCGCTTCGAAAACCTGAGTCTGGCGTCGGGACCCTCGATCCTGCTATATTTTGCGTTATGGGCCGGATTCGCCGATTCTATTACGATCTTTTTTCCCACTTCTACGATGGCATCATCGATCTTCACTCCAGGGACAAAAGCGCCGCCCTCCGGGATTACCTGGTGAGGTCCTCCGGGATCGGGCCCGGGGACTGTGTCCTGGACATCTGCACCGGCACGGGTTCTGTCGCCCTGAGGGCCGCCTTAGCTGTGAGGGAAGGGAGAGGAAAGGTCGTGGCCCTTGATTTTTCCCTGGGAATGCTCAGGAAAACGGCGAAGAAGGTCAGGCAAAGGGACCTTGAAGGCGTGTTCCCCGTTCAGGCGGATGTCTCGGATCTCCCCTTTCCTGATGGGTCTTTCGATTGCGTCACCTGCTCCCACGCCATGTACGAGCTGACCGCCATGGCGAGGGAAAAAGGCCTCGGTGAGATCAGGAGGGTCCTGAAAGACGGGGGCCGGTTTTTGATGATGGAGCACGAGGTCCCGGAAAGACCGTTCATACGGTTCCTTTACAAAGTCCGTCTTTTGACCATGGGGTCGGGGCAAAACCGTGAGTTCGCGAAGGATGAGACAGCGGAGCTGGGCGAACATTTTTCCGATATCCGGAAAAGCTCTTCCCCTACCGGCAGGTCCAGGCTCCTGTCCGGAAAGAAGATCGTCGGTTATTCGGGAAATGTCCCCTAAAGCCCCGGAAACCGGGGTTCGCGATTTCAGGAAATTCTGGTTTAAATGGAGGCTTCGGGCATTGCGTGTAAGGGAATTTCCCTTGCCCATGTCACAATGTTTGGGGGCCAGGGAAGACAGGCCATGGATGAAATCGTTTCCCTGACCTGTGGAAAAGGCCGGATAATCCTCACCATTCCCTCGGAAAATCTGGCGGGTCCTGTCATCTCCCCCCGGCAGCCGGAAGAGGGGGCCAATCCTGACGTCGCCGATGCCATATCCCGCGCGTTGGACAACCCTCTGGGGACCCCCCGGCTGCGGGACCTTTCCCGCGAAACTCCGGGTGGGGTCAGTTTTCAGGGCCCCGGGGAATATAAACCTTAAAATCTGAATCTTTCCTGATTATTTTTTGCTATATCCGATAAATATACAAAAAATGATAGGACTTTTTTTGTCATCATAAATTACCAATTTTCCCCTTTTCCCCCGCAGATTCCGCACCGGACAAGAAAATCATTCTTTTTCAGTAAGTTACGAAATTTCTCCCGATCAGGAGCAACGGCCCGGCCTTTGCAGAAAACCGTATCAGCCGGAAATCCCGGGACTGCTGACATTCCGGGATCCAGATCGGGAGGGCATCCATGGAAATGAAGGGATTTTCTGAAAAAGGCCGCATCCGGGGGAAAAAGCTGTTGATCGTGGACGATGTCCGGCTGTTTCTGCAGCTGACCAAGACCCTGTTCAGCCGCGAGGAATATGTGATCCACACCGCGGCCAACGGACCCAAGGCCCTTGAGATCGCCAGGGAGCATGTCCCGGACCTGATCCTTCTGGATCTGGTGATGCCTGGAATGGAGGGGGACGAGGTCTGCCGGCTGATCCGTGCGGAACCGGTGACCAGGGATATCCCGGTGATCATGATCAGCTCAAGATCGGACGAGGAGTCCAGAAGGCGATGCCTTTATGCCGGGTGCGACGATTTTCTGACAAAGCCGGTCAGGTTGGAGGTTCTGAATCAGACAGTTGAAAAACACCTTGGGGAAGGTCAAAGAAGGTTCCCGAGACTCGACGTGGTCTTGCCATGCATTTTAGACAGCGGCCTTGATCAGTTGTTCACGAATATCCTGACCCTCTCGGCTGGCGGCGCCTTTGTTTTGACGGAATCCCCTCCGCTGCCGGGCAGCGAGAATAACCTGACTTTTTTCCTCCCTGGCGAGGAAGAGACCATTTCCGTCAAGGCCCTTGCGAGATGGAACCGTCTGATGCCGGGTGAACGTCCTCCCGGATCGGGGTTCGAGTTTGTGGGCAGGGGAGAAAAAGATGTCGGTCGATTGGGCCGCTGGGCCAGGGCCACAAGGGATTTCAAGGATTGACGCTGACCGGACCTGTCTGATGGCGTCCTTCTCAGATTGCTTTTTCGCAAAGCTATCAAAGCGGCCCGGGTGCGGGCCGCCCGGATCCAGGACCGCCAATTCAAGTCATGGATTCGCGAGGAAAGGACAAATGATACTTTTCCCTTTCCGGGAAGCGTTAAGTCCCGCCTGGACTTTTGGCGACCCTCTAAACCCTCAGTCCCGGAAATAAAGATCTCTGGTAAAGACCTTGTCCCTGACGGCGGCAAGTTCCCCTGAAAAGCGGTTGGCGACAATGATCGCCGAGGTGTCAACAAAGTCCTCAAAAGAGTGGAGGACGCGGGTGCCCTCGAAAAAGTCAGCTTCCAGGGCTGGCTCGTAGATGACCACCTCGGCTCCCCTGGCCTTGAGCCTCTGGATCACCCCCTGGATGCTGGACTCGCGGAAGTTGTCCGACCCGGACTTCATGGTCAGCCGGTAAACCCCCACAACCCCTTCCCCGACCCTGGCGAGGATCTCTTCTGCAATATGGTCCTTCCTCACGGAGTTGGATTCGACGATGGCGCGGAT
>JAFGWO010000207.1 GCA_016937135.1 Pseudomonadota bacterium | reverse complement strand
TCCTCCATTTTCGCACCGAGAGTCGTTTCATCAAAGGTGTAGAGGACCTCCCGCACAAGGTCGACGATGCCCCGGAAATTCTCCTCGCTGCCCCATGGTATCTGGATGGGGACCGCGCCGGCGCCGAGCCTCTCCTTCATCATCCGGATCACCCTGGGGAAGTCCGCCCCCGTCCGGTCCATTTTATTGACGAAAGCGATCCTGGGCACCTTGTACTTGTCGGCCTGCCGCCAGACGGTCTCCGACTGGGGCTCAACCCCTCCCACACAGCAGAAGACGGCGATCGCCCCGTCCAGAACCCGAAGGGACCTTTCCACTTCCACGGTGAAATCCACGTGTCCCGGGGTGTCGATGACGTTGATGCGGGTGTCTTTCCAGAAGGTCGTTGTGGCCGCTGACGTGATGGTGATGCCTCTTTCCTGCTCCTGCTCCATCCAGTCCATGATGGCGGCGCCGTCATGGACCTCCCCCATGCGGTGCGAGACTCCCGTGTAAAAAAGGATCCGCTCCGTGGTGGTGGTCTTACCGGCATCAATATGAGCCATGATGCCGATGTTCCGATGATTTTTCAGTTGATATTGCCGTGCCACTTTATTCCTTCAGCGCCCTGGCGCCAGCCTCCAGATTAACCCTACCACCTGTAATGGGCAAAAGCCTTGTTGGCCTCGGCCATGCGGTGGACGTCTTCCTTCTTTTTAATCGCCGATCCCCTCTTGTTGGCGGCATCGATGAACTCGTTGCCCAGTTTTTCGACCATGGTCCGCTCGGTCCTGGCCTTGGCGCTGGCGATCAGCCAGCGGATGCTCAGGGCCTGCTTGCGTTCAGCCCTGACTTCCACCGGAACCTGATAGGTGGCGCCTCCGACTCTCCTTGACCGAACCTCGAGGATCGGCTTCGTATTTTCCACGGCCTTTTTAAATACCGCCAGGGGATCCTCATTCATCTTGTCCCGAATGAGATCCAGGGAGTCATAGAATATTCTCTCCGAAAGCCCTTTTTTGCCCTCAAGCATCAGACTGTTGATGAACTTGGCTATGAGCTTGTCCTTGTACTTCGGGTCGGGCAGAATCTCCCTCTTCTGGGCGCTCCTTCTTCGAGCCATTTTGTTCCTCCGGAATTACTTGGGCCGTTTGGCCCCATATTTCGACCGTGACCGACGCCGGTCGGCGACACCGGCCGTGTCAAGGGTACCCCTGATGATATGGTAGCGCACCCCGGGCAGATCCTTGACTCTTCCCCCGCGGATCAGTACCACGGAGTGCTCCTGAAGATTGTGTCCGACACCGGGGATGTACGTTGTAACCTCGATCCCGTTGGTGAGCCGGACCCTTGCAACCTTCCGCAGGGCGGAGTTCGGTTTCTTCGGCGTGGTCGTGTAAACGCGGGTGCAAACCCCCCTTTTCTGGGGGCATTGCTGCATCGCAGGACTTTTGGACTTGCGAGCCGCTACTTTTCTGCTGTTCCTCACCAGCTGGTTCAGCGTGGGCATTATTTACTCCTCAGCAAAAAACTTGACTATAAGACCCTGTTTGAAAGCAAAAATCCCCTTCCACGGTTCACTTGACTCCAGTGGAAACCGCGCGAATTTCTGGCAATCCGGCCCGGGAAAAAAGCTAACTCCTTGATCACGAACCGGAAATTCGGCTCCGAATAGCCCCGGACAGGCAGAAATCTTATCTAGGGAAAAACTTGGCGATATTAACGATGGTCGATATTTTTGTCAAGGAGAAAGATCCCCGAAGAATACCTTCCGGCCGCGGAACCGGAAACGGGATTTCGCGACACCCGTCTCCGGCCCTTCCACAACCCCGATTCCTCTTTCAGATTTTTCCCTGGCTTTCCATGACTTCCTTAAGTTCTTCGCTCAATACGGCCGGCTTCACCCCCAGGTGAAAATACCTGGGCAAACCGGTCCCGGCGGGGATCAGCCGTCCCACGATGATATTCTCCTTCAGCCCTCTCAGGAAATCCACCTTTCCGGCGATGCTGGCTTCCGTCAGCACCCGGGTTGTTTCCTGGAAGGACGCGGCGGAGAAGAAGCTGTCGGTATTCAGGGCCGCCTTGGTGATCCCCTGAAGGATCGGCTTCCCGGTCGCGGGCCTCTTGTCTTCCCTCAAAACCCTCTCGTTCTCCTCGGAGAACTCCGCACGATCCACCTGCTCACCCACCATGAACCGGGTGTCGCCCACCTCCTCGACGCGAACCTTGCGAAGCATCTGGCGGATGATCACCTCGATATGCTTGTCGTTGATCTTGACCCCTTGCAGGAGATAAACCTCCTGAACCTCGTTGACCAGGTACTTCTGCAATTCCTTTTCACCGAGGACATGCAGGATGTCGTGGGGATTCGGGGATCCGTCCATGAGGGGCTCCCCGGCCTTGACCCGATCGCCCTCGTGGACGCTGATGTGCTTCCCTCTCGGGATGAGGTATTCCCTTGATTCCCCAACTTCCGGCTGGACCTCGATGCGTCTCTTGCCCTTGACGTCCCGGCCGAAGTGGACAATCCCGTCGATCTCGCTGATGGTGGCCTGTTCCTTGGGCACCCTCGCCTCGAAAAGCTCGGCTACGCGGGGAAGACCGCCCGTGATGTCCTTGGTCTTCGTGGTTTCGATGGGGATCTTGGCCAGGGTATCCCCGGGCAGGACATCGTCCCCTTCGTTTACCAGGATGATGGCGTGGGACGGCATAAAATACCGGGCCGTGGACTTGGTGCCGGGAACCTTGAGGGTCTTTCCTTCCTCGTCCTTGATGGACACACGGGGCCTGAAATCGGTGCCCTGATATTCCGTGATGACCCGGCTGGCAATGCCCGTGACCTCATCCACCTGCTCCTTCATGGTGAGGCCATCCCTGATATCCCCGAACTTGATCTTGCCTCCCACCTCGGTGAGGATCGGGGTGCTGAAGGGATCCCATTCCGCGATGAGGACGCCCTTTTCCACTCGATCCCCATCCGCAACCTTGAAACGGGCCCCGTAAATGACAGGATACCTCTTCTTTTCGCGGCCGTTGTCATCAACGATGGCGACCTCGCCGTTCCGGTTCATGACCACGAAATCCCCGTAGCGGTTCTGGAGGGTGTTGAGCTTGATGAAACGGATAATCCCTTCAATAGGGGCTTCAAGGGATGTCTGCTCCACATGCCGACTGGCGGTCCCACCGATGTGGAAGGTCCTCATGGTCAGCTGGGTCCCGGGCTCCCCGATGGACTGCGCGGCGATGATCCCGACGGCCTCCCCTACGGCCACCGCCTGACCCCTGGCAAGGTCCCTTCCATAGCACTTGGCGCACACGCCTCTGCTGGCCCGGCAGGTCAATGCGGAACGGATCGGGATTCCCTCGTAGCCAAGGCCTCTCCTCTCGATCTCCTCCACCGCCTTCTCGTCGATCTCATCTCCGCCTTTTACGACAATTTCCCCTGACTCGGGATCCCGGATATCCTCCTGGGCAACACGGCCGAGGATCCTTTCCTCGAGGGGCTGGATCACCTCGCCCCCCTCCACGAGGGAGGTTACGGTGATCCCGTCGAGGGTTCCGCAGTCATCGGTGGTGACGATGCACTCCTGAGCCACGTCGATCAATCTTCGGGTCAGGTACCCCGAGTTCGCCGTCTTGAGTGCTGTGTCCGCCAACCCCTTCCTGGCCCCGTGGGTGGAGATGAAGTATTCGAGGACCTTCAGGCCTTCGCGGAAATTAGCGCGGATGGGGGTTTCGATGATCTCCCCGGAGGGCTTCGCCATCAGCCCCCTCATGCCGGCCAGCTGCCTGATCTGCTGCGCCGAACCCCTGGCCCCCGAATCGGCCATCATGTAGATGGAGTTGAACGTCCCCTCCCCCTTGTGCCCCTCTTCCTCCAGGGAGCCGATGACGGCCTCGGCCACTTCCTCGGTCACCTGGGCCCAGATGTCCACGACCTTGTTGTACCTCTCCCCGTCGGTGATGAGACCATCGGTGTACTGCTTCTGGACCTGGGCGACGTTTCTTTCAGCCCTCTCCAGAAGTTCGGCTTTCCTTTCGGGGACGTGCATGTCCTCGATGCAGATGGAAAGGCCGGATTGCGTGGCGAAGGAGAAGCCGAGGTTCTTGATGTTGTCGAGGAGATAGATGGTCTTCTCGTTTCCCGCCAGCATGAACGAATTGGTGATGAGCTCCCCGAGCTCCCTTTTTCTCATGAGACGGTTGACCATCTCGAAGGGAATGGCGTCGGGCACAATGTCGTACAGAAGGACGCGGCCGACCGTGGTGCTTACGACCTGTCCCTCGTGCCGGACCTTGATGGAGGCCTGAAGGGAAACGATTTCCCGGTCGTAGGCCATTCGCACCGCATCGAAATTGGGGAAAACCATGCCCTCCCCGGGGGACTGGGGCCGCTCCTTGGTCATCCAGTAGACCCCCAGCACGATAT
>JAFGWO010000206.1 GCA_016937135.1 Pseudomonadota bacterium | reverse complement strand
ATGGACTTTTTGCGACCCTCTCAAAAGTAAAGCGGAAACCATTTTTTTATTTCAGCGGAGACCCGGATGTTAGGCATCGGAATGCAGGAAATTATCCTCATCCTCCTTGTGGCCCTCGTGGTCATCGGGCCCAAACGCCTCCCGGAGGTGGCGAGGACCCTTGGCAAGGGCCTCGCGGAATTCAGGAAGGCAACGGAGGATTTTCAGGAATCCATACGGAAAGATATCCAGGAAGAAAAGCACGAGGAATTCGTGAAAAAATACCCCTATCTCGAAGACGGGGACAAAGCCTCGGAGACAACGCCCCGCAAGGAAGGGCAAGCGGCCCCTGAGGACCCCCCGGCGGACACCGAACCCGAACCGACCTACAAGCCCGAGGAGATCGAGGGCGGGGTCCAGCCGGAAAAAGAATCGCGGGATGGCTGACGAAAAACTGCCCTTCACCACCCATCTGGAGGAACTCAGGCGGCGGGTCATCATCTGTGTCGTGACGGTGAGCCTCGTATCCCTCGTCTGCTACGCTTTCAAGGAAAAAATCTTCGAATTCGTGGCGATCCCCCTAGTCGCCTCCCTTCCGGAAGACAATTCATGGATGATCTTCACCGGCGTCACCGAGGCGTTTTTCACCTACCTGAAGATATCCGTCCTGGCGGGAATTTTTATCTCCCTGCCGATGATCTTCTACCAGCTTTGGGCCTTCATCGCCCCGGGCCTTTACTCCCAGGAAAAGAAGGTCGTGGTGCCTTTCGTAATCTTCTCCACCCTCTTTTTCGTGACCGGGGCAAGTTTCGGGTATTTCGTCGTCTTCCCCTTCGGCTTTCAGTTTCTTCTAAGCTTTGCCACCGATGTCATCCGCCCCTTCCCGTCCCTGAAGGAATATCTGTCTTTCGCCACCAAGCTCCTCGTGGCCTTCGGTCTGGTGTTCGAACTTCCCCTCATCACCTACTTTTTCGCCAAGCTGGGAATCATCACCCATCGGACCCTGGCCAGGAACAGGCGCTACTTCATCGTGGGAGCCTTCATTATTTCCGCGGCCCTCACCCCGCCCGATGTCGTCACGCAGCTTCTGATGGCGGGCCCCATCCTGATCCTTTTTGAAATAAGCGTTCTCGTGGCGAAGGTCTTCGGCAGGAAACCCCTTACCGATGAATCCGGAGAACTGGCAGATGAAAAAAAATCTGGGACAACTCCTGGTTGAAAAAAAGCTCATCTCCGACAAGGATCTGGCCTCTGCCCTCCAGCGGCAGATCATTTTCGGGGGACGCCTCGGGACCAATCTCCTTGAACTGGGCCTCATCTCTGAGGAAAAACTGATGCAGGTCCTGGCCGACCAGTACGGGACCCCTTTCGCCAAGGCGGAGCACTTCCGGGATATCCCGGGTTTTGTTCTGGAGTCGGTGCCCCGGGACCTGGTGGCCAGACACGGCGTCGTCCCCGTAGCCTTCGAGGGAAACAGGATCACGCTGGCCATGAGGGACCCCGACAAGCTGGATATCATCGACGAGGTTTCCTTCCGGAGCGGCAAGGCCATAAGGCCCATCGTCGCAAGCGAGCTGCGCGTTGTCCAGGCCCTTGAAGACTACTTCGGCATCAAAAGGGAGGCCCGCTACATCTATGTGCCGCCTTCCCGCGGAACCGCCCCCGAAAGGAAGGAACAGCAGCCGGAATCCCCGGGAAAGGATGGCCGTCCAGGGGACGAGGATGTCATCGATCTGACCGACGAGGACCTTCTCGAAAAGGATCTCCTTGACCCGACCCCCGTCAACAAGGCGTTTTTGAATATCACCAACCGGGATGAAGTGGCCGCCACCGTAATCCGCGCCGGACTTTATTTCATGGATGATGTGTTTCTTTTCGTTGTCAAGGAAAACAAGGCGACAGGGTGGATGTCAGGGGGCTCGACAAAGCCCATCGTGGATTTCGGCAGCATCTCCTACCCGGTCGCCCCCCAGAATGTCCTCGGCAAGGTCGGCGAATCCCGCAGTCTGGAGCGATTCCCGGGCGTCGAGATTTTCGAGAGCGACCCCTGGCTGAAAGAACTCAGTCTCCTCGTCCCAAAAGAGGTCATCATCTGCCCCATGCTCCTGAAGAACCACGTGGTATCCATCCTGGTTGGGTTCAATTTTCGCAGGCCCATCGAGGAACTGGACGCCCAGTACCTGGTCCGCATCATGAGGAAGGCATCGGTGGCCCTCGAGATCCTGATCCTTAAAAGCAGGATCATCATGCTTTAGTGCCGGGAATTCGCCGGCGTATGCCTTCCCGGTCTTTCAGTTTCTTCTTCCATTCGAGCTCCCCGGGGGGTATAAGGGGAACCTGAAGCGAACCCTCCGAGCCTGCGGCGCCTAACGGCAGTGGTTTTCTGACCCATGGCGGCAGGCCGACGGGCCAGCCCGGAAACAGGCTGACCTCCCGTATCACGGAAAGGAGTTTCCCTGAAACAATGGGGCCTTACTGCCGGCTCCATGAGTTTTGGGGAACCGGTCGCCCGATAAATGGAAAAAAACCCGGGAAAATGTCTCATCGACGGCTGTGGAAGGACGATCCGTTACCTGCGCGTCTCCGTCACAGACCGCTGCAACCTCCAGTGCCGCTACTGCTGTCCTTCGATCCGGTTCAGATCCCTTCCCCACGAAAACGTTATCTCCTACGAGGAGATCGCCCGGCTGGCGGGCATCCTTGCCCAAAGAGGGGTGTCTAGCGTTCGCATCACGGGGGGGGAGCCCCTGGTGCGAAAACACATTGAACGCCTCGTCCATTTTCTCACCCGGATTCCCGGGATCCGGGAGGTCTCCCTCACGACAAATGGCCTGCTTCTGGAAGATCAGGCCGAGATCCTCGCGAAGGCCGGCCTGGCCCGGGTCAATGTCAGCCTGGACAGTTTCTTACCGGAGCGTTTCAACTGGATCACGAGATCCACTCCGGCCAACGGACAGGACGGTCCGACCACGGTCCTCAGGGGGATTCAGGCCGCCCGGAAAACCGGCCTCGTTCCAATAAAGATCAACGTAGTCCTCATGAGGGGCGTCAATGACGACGAGATCCTTTCTTTCACCGATCTGACCAGGGACCTGGATGACGAGGTCCGGTTCATCGAGTTCATGCCCCTTTGCCCCGAGATTTCCTGGGGCAACGAGCTGATGCTCCCCTCCTCGGAAATCATGGAGAGGATCGAGAAATCCCGCGGCCCACTCATACCCGTGGAAAGGGGAGCAGGGTCCGGTCCCGCCGTCCGATATCGAATCCCCGGTCACGCGGGGACGGTCGGCTTCATCAGCGCCATGTCCGACCATTTCTGCGCGGGCTGCAACCGGATTCGGCTGACTTCCGACGGGAAGCTCCTGACCTGCCTTTTCTCCGAAGCAGAGACCGACCTTTTGACCCCCATGCGTTCGGGGGCCGGGGACAATGAGATCCTTTCCCTCATCGAGGAAGCCGTCCGGCAGAAGGCATCATGGCACGGGATCGCACAAAACCAGGTTTGCCCATCCTGCTCCCGCTGCATGTTCAGCATAGGAGGGTGAGAGGGCGGGAAAAGAAGGAAGGGGGAAGGAAGAAGGAGGAATAAACCTCTTCCAGGTCCCGAATTCCTCTTTTCCGGGACCCGCCGAAGCCCATCCACACCATCAAGTTTCCCCGGCTTGCCTCCAACTTTCAGGCCAAATTCATCAGCCTTAAAATCCGCAGCAGTCTTCCCGGGACCAGATCGATGGCCCCGTGAGGGCAGGTCTCCTGGCAGCAGAAGCATCGGATGCATTTTCCCCTGTCCACGGTTCCTCCCTTGCGGCCCCCGCCAAAGAGGACGATGGCATCGACCGGGCAGGCTTTTACGCATTGACCGCAGGAAAGGCATTTGCCTTCATCCAGGACCGGAAAAGTCCCGGCGGACCCTCCGGCCAGCCTTTTCATCCAGGCCGGGAGATTTTCCTCGATCCGCCAGGCGCTCGATGGCAAGGCAACGGGGCGCGTGATCTCCCGGATGTCCAGTCCGATGATTTCAGAATCCTCCATGGCGGCGCCAGGCAGTTTTCGCGCCAGGGCGCGCCTGAGAACCGGATGCTTTTCCGCAGGCACGCCCGCGACCTCCCCCGCAGCCAGGTCCAATGCCAGGGGGGACGGGGAAGCGAAGAGAAGCCCCAGCGAAAAAGGATCCCCGGAACTCGGACCGTTCCCTTCCATCGCGACGATGCCGTCCAGTATGGACAGCGCGGGCGATGCGGCGAGACAGACATCCAGGAGCAGGTCCGCAAAGGCGTCCGTCTCCTCGGCCTTCAGGTGCCACCCGGCCTTTTCCGTCCCCACGACGGTCCCGAACATGTTCTTCACCGAGAGGGTCAGAACCATCCGGCTGTGGGTCTTGAATCGGGGAAGGTTGATGACCAGATCGAACCCGAGGGCCTCCCCCGCAAGGAAAACATGGCGCCGGGTCCCGTTTCCCGGGACGGGGACTTTCACGGACCTTGTGAAGGGAACCGTCCTTATCCCGAGTTCCCGGACAACCTTCCCGATCCCTGATTTGTCCAGAACCCTTCCCATGGAAACTACCCCGGGGCTGTCCCCGAGGAAAAGCCGGCCTCCGGCGCCGAGGACGAGGGTTCCCACGGCTCTCACGATCTCGGGATGGGTGCAGACGGCGGCTTCAGCCGGGTAAGGGGAAACGAGATTCGGCTTTATCAGGACCCGGCTGCCCGGCCGGACAAAGGCCTTCATGCCGCCCAAGGGGGCCAGACATGCCTTTATGGCCCCAAGGACCCTCTCAGGGTCGTAATCCGGGCACCGGACGATGGAAACGGGGATGGGAGATTTTTCAGGAGACATGGAAAGGTCCAGGTCTAATCCGTGCAGAAACCGGAACAGGGAAGGGAGGAACCCAAAAGCCCAAAAAATAACCAAGGCACCTATACCATGACTTTTCAGTCTTTCCCTCTGCGCCCTGGCGAATTAGCCGAAACCTTTTTCGCCTTCACGCACCCGCGCTCTCAGCCGATTATGAGGTTTTCTGATCTTATTCCCACTTCCTTCTTCCGTTTTTTGCCTTCACGATAAACTATAAACGATGAACGATATGTGGCCTTTTTTCCTCTGGACTCTGAACTCTCAACTCTGGACTTTTTTTACAGGATCTCCAGCTCCCGGTCGAAGCGGGTGAGGATCTTTACCTTCCCGTCGGGGAGGCAGACCGCCACGTCCTCGATGCGGATCCCTCCCACCCTCCGGTCGTACAGGCCCGGCTCGATGGTGAACACATCCCCCGGTTCCAGCACGTCCGCGGTGGTGGAAACCGACGGAGATTCGTGGATATCGAGACCCAGGCCGTGCCCCGTTCCATGGAGGAGGCCTCTCCGGGGAAGATGGCCGCCTTCCGGGACGCCGTACCCCCTTTTAGACAGGGCTTCGCAGACCGCGCCGTGGACTTTCGCGAGGGGGACGCCTTCCTCCAGAAGGGCAAAGGCGGCATCCTGGGCCTCGCGGACCGCCCGATGCATCTCCCTGACTGTCCGGGTGGCCTTTCCCACAACGAAAGTCCGGCTCATATCGGAATAGTAGCGGGTCGACCGATCCCTGGGAAAGATATCGAAAACGATGGGTGCCCCTTCCCGCACGGGTCCTTCCCCCCTCCAGTGGGGATCCGCCCCTCCCCGGCCCGGGGCCGCGATAGTGTCTGAGGCCTCCAGACCCCTCTCCAGGAAAAAAACCTCGATAAACGCCCGAAGCCGTTCCCCGGTAAGGGGCGCCCCCTGATAAAAAAGCACGCCGTTTTTTATCGGGCAGCCCGCCAGGAGAGAACGCACGGATTCCATGGCCTTTTCACAGACCCTCTGGGTGCGCTCCACGGCGTGGATCTCCTCAAGGGTTTTTTTCCTCCTTCTCCCCTTGAGGCTGTAGCCGTCCACCTCAAGCTCGATCCCTTCCCCCGCGAGATCCCGTGCGAGGCCAAGGGGGAAATCGGGGGGAACCCTGGCCTTTTCGGCGCCGTTGGAACGCAGGAATCCGGCCAGGACCACACTCAGGGAACGCCCCTTTTCCGGACGGAGAGGGACGACTTTCGCCCCCGGGGCTTCCTTGCGGGCCCGGCCCGCCTCCATGGGAGACACGCCCAGAACGGCTTTGCCGGCCTCCCTTTCCAGGACCGCGAAGGGATCCGGGCACAGGAAGCGGGCCAGGTAGTACTGGTTGGCGTCGTGATAGCTTTCGGCGAAATGGAAAAGGGGCGGCTGGCTCATGAAATAATAATAGGCCAAGGAGAGAAGATGGTAAAGGGAAGGAAAACCAGGCTGTCTGCTGTTATGTCTTTTCGATAATCCGGGAGACCAGAAGGGCCGCCGCCCCCGCGAGGGCTGCGCCGAGAATGAAAGCAGCCGAAACCCCAAAGATCTGCCACACAAAACCGAACATCAGGCTGGCCGGGAGGGCCGCCAGACCCACGGCGCCGTGGTAATACCCGAAGGCGGTTCCCCTTAGCCCGTTCGGCACAAGGCTTGCCACCCATCGCTTTTCCGCAGGCTCGGTGAGCCCGTAATACAGGCCGTAGGCCAGAAAGATGGATACAAGGGCCGCCCTGGATTCCGCCATGGCAAAGAGAAGGTAGACCAGGGCGTAAAAGGACCATCCCGCCAGGACCATCGGTCTGCTTCCCGTCCTGTCCGCCATTCTTCCCCCCGCAAAGGTGGAGACCATCTTCACCACATGATGAAGGGACCAGAGGATGGCAATAGCCCCCGCCCCGACTCCGGATCCGGCCAGACGGAGCAGGAGGAAGGCATCGGTGGAGTTTCCCAGGGTGAACAGGAGAACCGCCCCCAGAAAACGCCTGTATTCCGGGCCCAGTTCGGCCCATGCCCCCGGGGAAGTGGGTGGGGCGGGGGGGTGGATGGAAGGGTGTTCTTCCCGAATGCCGAGGATAATGACGGCCACGACGATCACGGCCGGCAGGGCGGAGGCGAGAAATACCCCGCGCATGGACATCCCAGAGGCCATGAGGCCCGCGGCCGCCAGGGGCCCGGCAACCGCCCCGGCGTGGTCCATGGCCCGGTGCAGGCCATAGGCCCGGCCCCGGTTGACGGGATTGGTGACATCGGCGATAAGGGCGTCCCGGGGCGAAGTGCGCAGCCCCTTCCCCACCCGGTCGGCGAAACGCATCGCCAGGACGAAGGGCCACGCCGCCGCCAGACCTATCATGGGCCGGACGGCTCCCGACAAGCCGTACCCCGCCAGGACCAGGGGCTTTCGCCGCCGGACCCTGTCTGACCACCGGCCCGAGACCACTTTCAAAACCGAGGCGGTGGATTCCGCGACCCCCTCGATGATCCCGAGGGAAAGGGCGCCGGCCCCGAGGACCCCTGCCAGAAAAACCGGCAGGAGGGGGTAGATCATCTCGCTGGAAAGGTCGGTGAAGAAGCTGACAACCCCGAGGATGATGACGGTGCGGGGCACCCCGGAAAATGTCAGCTTTGCACCCTTAACCCCGTCGCCGTTCAATAGGCCCTCATCGTCAACCCCACCCTTCGGAGGACCTTCACGGGATCCCAGTTGCCCATCAGGAAAAATTCCGCGACCTGAAGAGGCGGCTCTGGCGCCACAAGGATCTCCAGATTTCCGGGTTCGAGGATTGTTTTTTCGATGGCGGTCAGAAAATCCAGATTCCCCATCCCCTCCGCCTCCATCTGCCGGCGCATTTCCCCCACGAGAACATGTTTGTAGGAGACAAGGTCCATCCCCGCGGTTCCGGCGCCGGTCTCCAGAAGCGAGGAAATAGCCCGGGGCGCTTCGATCCGGATCCGGAAACGGTTTAAAGCGATCTCCCCCAACATGCCCAGGGTTTGAAAGGGATTGGCCGGGGCGCCTTCCCGGCCCTGGAGGGATTCCGCCAGATCAGGGTCGTAATTCCCGATATCCGCTGTGATGT
>JAFGWO010000205.1 GCA_016937135.1 Pseudomonadota bacterium | reverse complement strand
TGCCTTCGTGAACGTCTCGAGGCCACGGCACGCGTGGCCGCGGCGCAAGGATTCGGGGCCTTCGCGGCCGTCCTGACCGTAAGCCCCCATAAGGATGCCGCCATGATCAACCGCATGGGAGCTTTGTCAGGGGAGCGGCACGAAGTAGCGTACATTCCGACCGACCTGAAGAAAAAAGACGGCTTTAAAAGGAGCGTTGCCCTTTCCAGGGAATACGGTCTTTACCGTCAGAACTACTGCGGATGCGAATTCAGCCGAAAAAAACCGGAATAGCGAAGAGAGAAGAGGGAATAGAAAAGGGAGAAGCAGGACGGAAAACGGCAATTTACCAAAAACCGTAAGTGTTAAGTGTTAAGCTTTCGTAACACTTATCCACAGGTGTGGATAAGCCTGTGGAAAACCTGCCTGCCCCTTTCGCTGCGGGCTTCCAGAGGAAAAAAGGCCTGGAGGGGGAAAGGATGCTAAAGAGGGGAGGGGTCGGCCCCGGGGGCCGGCTGTCCGGCCTCTCCGGATGGTTCGGCCAGGACCTCCTCCACCCGGACCCGTTTGATCTGCCTTTCATCGGAACCCAGGACGGTGAACCTGAGCCCGTCCACCACCACCGTCTCCCCGTAGGAGGGGACCTTTCCCGTAATCTCCATGATGAGGCCTCCGATGGTCTTGGAAGGGACCTGACAGCTCCAGTGCGGGAAGATCTTCCGCAGGTCCTCCAAGGGAATGCGGCCGGAGGCCTCAAGGGCTCCCGAGGTAATCCTTTTCAGCATGACCACGTCCCTGTCGAACTCGTCCTGGATATCCCCGACCAGCTCTTCCAGGATATCCTCCAGGGTAATGATCCCCTCCGTCCCGCCGAATTCGTCCACCACAACGGCAAGGTGGATCCTCTTTTTCTGGAACTCCCGGATCGCCTGTCCGAGGCGGGCGCTTTCGGGGATGAAATAGGGGGGATGCAGGTGATCGGCCAGGTTGAATTTTTCCAGGCCTTTTTTCAGGTCGACGATCAGGTCCTTGACGTGGAAGATCCCCTCCATGTCATCCAGATTTTCCCGGTAAACGGGGAGCCGGCTGTGACCGCTCCTGTCGATGATCTCCAGGATCCGCCCCGCGTTTTCGGCCAGATCCAGGGCGACGACCTGGGTCCGCGGCACCATGGCGTCCTTGACCGTCTTGTTCTGGAAACGGAGGACCTTGTCGATCAGATGGGCGGGATAGGCGTCGATCCCCCCTTCCCGGGCGCTCAGGGCCACGAGAATCTGCAGCTCGTCCGCCTTGACGGCAGCCGGATCCTCCCGGGGATTGCCGCCGGTCAGAAGGATAAGAAGGTGGGTTATTCCCGCGAAGACCCTGGTTAAAGGCCACGTGAGGTAATAGAAAGCCGCCAGGGACCAGGCTGCCGTGACGACGAACCTTTCCGCGTACTTCCTGGCCAGCACCTTGGGGGTTATCTCGCCGAAGACGAGGATGACCAGGGTCATGACCCCTACCGCGACAGCGATCCCCCTGTTTAAAAAGAGCCGCGTGGCAATGCTCGTGGCAAGGGCGGAGGCGAAGATGTTGACGAGGTTGTTGCCGATGAGGATGGACGTGAGAAGGGCGCTCGGGTTTTCCACCCAGATTTTCAGGGGATCGGGCTTTTTCCTTCTGCCCTGGATCAGCGCATGGAATTTGGCCCTGGAAAGGCTGACAAAAGCGGTTTCGGACCCCGAGAAAAACCCCGAAAGGACGAGGCAGACCAGGATGGTGACCCACTCCCAGGCGGGGACGTTGCCCATGGCCGGCTAGGAAGCCCCCGCGTACATCAGGAAAAATCCTCGGGTTCCACGTAGGAAACCCAGGGTTCCTTCCGGGCCTTCTGTTCCTGGCTGTACCGGTGCACCGCGGCGATGATCTCCTCCGGATCGTCCATAACGGTTAGAAGGTCCATTTCCTTCTCGGTCAGGAATCCTTCCTTGACCATCCGTTCCCTTATCCACGTCACAAGACCGCCCCAGTAGGAGGAATCGTACAGAATGATGGGATATTTCTGCATCTTTCCGGTCTGTTTGAGGGTCAGGGATTCAAAGAGCTCATCCATGGTCCCCAAACCTCCGGGAAGTACGACCAAAGCCCCCGTGTATTTCACGAACATGACTTTCCGTATGAAAAAATACCGGAACATGAGCTTCAGGTTGGAGTATTTATTGGGTTCCTGCTCCGTGGGGAGCACGATGTTCAGGCCCACCGAAATCCCGCCGGCCTCGGAGGCCCCCCTGTTGACCGCCTCCATGACCCCGGGCCCCCCTCCGGTGATGACCGCATACCCTTCCTGGGCGAAGCGCTTTCCCATGTTCCGCGCGATCCGGTAAAGGTCCTCCTGCGGCTTGCATCGGGCCGTCCCGAAAACGGTCACCGCGTCGGGGAGCCCCGAAAGGGCCTCCATCCCGGTTACCATCTCGGCCATCATCCGGAAGATCCGGCGGTTGTCCTTCTGCTCACTCTTGAGCCTTGCAAGGACAGGCTGAATCTCGTTGGAAACGATGTCCTCCAGCAGGGATCTGATAATTCTGGAGACGTCCTGGTCGCTCAAAAAATTCCCCTCCTTTATTGGTGAAAACCCTGTTTATCAGATGGAAGCAGGTCGGTCAATGAAAGGAGAGTCCAGAGACCAGAGGCCAGAGTCCAGAGGCAGGAGAGAAAAAAGGGCGACTTTGGCCCTGAAGAAAACCACGGGGTGTGTCCTTCCTCCTTCCTCCTTCCTCCTTCCTCCTTCCTCCTTCCTCCTTCCTCCTTCTCCCTTCCTTCTTTCCCGTTTTTCCCTCCTTCCCTTTCCCTTTCATCGTTATTATGTTAACAAGACAGCCCGCAGGCGCGGTACGTACCGGGTCTTTTATATTTTTTCTTTTCCTGAAAGAGGGGTCACGTTGGGCACGACCGGAAATCCGGAGCAAACCGGGCCTTCCAGCGGCAAGGTGTATGAGCCGAAATGGCTGGCCTGGGAAATCACCGGGAAATGCAACCTGAACTGCATCCATTGCCGATCCTCATCCTCCATGAGTTCGGGGCAGGGGGATTTTTCCCTTGAGGAAGCCAAAGGCCTCATCGATGAAATCACCTCCTTCGCCAAACCCGTCGTAGTCCTGTCCGGAGGGGAGCCCCTTCTCCGCGAGGATGTCTTTGACATCGCCGCCTACGGGACGCAAAAAGGCCTCCGGATGGCCCTGGCTACCAACGGCACCCTGGTCGATGACAGGATATGCGGGAAAATCATCGAATCGGGCATCCGCATCGTCTCCATCAGCCTCGACGGCTCCACGCCGCAGATCCACGATGACTTCAGGAAACAACCCGGAGCCTTCGAGGGGGCCGTGCGGGCAGCGGAGTTTTTCCGCCGCCACGGCATCGAGTTTCTCGTCAACTCCTCCTTCACCCGGCGCAACCAGGACGACATCCCCAACGTCTACAGGCTCGCCAAAAAGATCGGGGCGGTGGCGTGGTACATGTTCATGATCGTCCCCATGGGCCGAGGTGAAGAGCTCATGGCCGAGCTGATTTCCAGGGAAGATTACGACCGGATCCTCAAGTGGCATTTCGACATGGAGCGGGAAGAACACGAGATGCTGGTCCGGCCCACCTGCGCCCCCCATTACTACCGCATCATCCAGCAGGAAGCCAAAGCCAGAGGCCTTGATTTCACCCGGAGGAACCTGAAGTTCGGAACGGGGGGCGCGAAAGGGTGCATCGCCGCCCAGTCCATCGCCTTTATCGGGAGCCGCGGGGGTGTGCAGCCGTGCAGTTATTTCCCCCTGGCCGCCGGCAACGTCCGGGAGCAGACCTTCCGGGACATATGGGACAACAGCCCCATTTTCCGGGACCTCCGGAATTTCAAGGCCTACAAGGGGCGATGCGGGGCCTGCGAATACATCAATGTCTGCGGCGGATGCCGGGCGCGGGCTTACGCCGTCTCGGGGGATTACATGGAGGAGGAGCCTTTCTGCACCTATGTCCCGAAAAGATACCGGGAGAAAAAGGCAAAGGAGGACGCAAGACGATGACCGCCTATCCATTCATCGAGGCGTGCTGGCGCCGTCGGGTCCCGCGGCGGCCTGTCTGGATCAGGAGGCAGGCCGGGCGCTACATGCCCGAATACCAGGAGATCCGCGGGCGGACCGACTTTCTCACCCTGTGCAAGACCCCCGAACTCGCCGCCCAGGTGACGCTTCTTCCCATCGAAATCCTGGGGGTGGACGCGGCCATACTCTTTTCCGACATCCTCATCCCCCTTGAGCCCATGGGGATCTCGGTAGCCTTCGAGGACAGGATCGGCCCGGTCCTCAGCCCCGTGAGGGATGAAAAATCCATCAGGGCGTTAAGGGACATCGAAGCCGAAGAGGACGTGCCTTTCGTCCCCGAGGCAATCCGGATCATCCGCAGGGAGCTCGAGGGAAAAACGCCCCTTATCGGGTTTTCCGGGTCTCCCTTTACCCTCGCGACCTATGCGGTGGAGGGGGGGACTTCCAAAAGCTTCCACAATATCAAGGGCCTTCTCTATTCCCGGCCGGATCTCGCGGACATGCTGCTGGAAAAACTCTGCGGGGCGGTGATTTCCTATCTCAAT
>JAFGWO010000204.1 GCA_016937135.1 Pseudomonadota bacterium | reverse complement strand
GGTGCAGTTCCCGTCGCCGTCAGGCCTGTAGCCCCGGCATACCCGCAGAACGTCGGGGGAGATCTCATCGATCAGGACGATTTTGCCGTCCCCGAACTTTAACCTTCCCAACTCGAACTTTCCGTCGATAACGTGAAGTTCCTTGGCCGCGAATTCATTAGAGACGATTTCGGCGATCCTCTGGACCAGCTTCACGCTCTGCCGAAGCTCGTCTTTGGTCAGGGCGCCCGTTTCCTGGAGAGCCTCGAAGGTAATCAGGATGTCGCTGTCCCCCTTGGTCCAGGCCTCCACCAACCGATGCAGGTTCCTGCACGGCCGGACGAAAGGGTACCTCCGCCAGAAGCTCCCCGTTGCGTTGTTCCTCCAGGTGAATTCCAGGTTTGAAAGGGGCGCCGAACCGGGAAAGGCCGGCTTTTCCACCGGCATGCTCAGGGGTATGGCAGGCTCGACGATCATCTCATTATCGCTCACCGTATCGATGTAGTGGGTAGGGACCCTTTTCCCTTTCAGGAGCCGGAAGAAATGGGTGGCGAACCGGCACGCGATGGCGCCTTTTCCGGGGATGTCCCCCACAACCGTGTCGTATCCCGGATCGAACACCGGCCGCCCGTTCTCCATGTAGCCCGTGGCGCGATCGGTGAAAACGAAGCGGTATTTTCCCTTGTGAGGACCGCTGGTGATCCGGAAGACATCCTTGGACTTGCCCCTGTAAACGAGGTTTCTCTCCGCCATTTTTCATTCTCCCTTAATGATTTTTCTGATGGTTTTCAGTGTTTCCGAACCAAAGGACGGATACACCATCGCAGGGGAAAAATCCAGAGGATGTCCCTAAACTTTTGCAGCCTTTGAATCCTGTGCCGATCAAACCCCTGGAATTTGAAGGATTCCAGAATGCTTTCATCGCGAACAATCCCTGCGTGAGCGATCCCGGGGCAAAGAAAAAAACAGGGCGCCAGCTTTGGACCAAGGACTTCGCCAAGGCAAGAGAAGGGAATTAATGGGACAGGTCGGAATTGCCGCGGCTCGGATTCGGCCTCGCAATGACAAACGGAAAAGGCATTTGCTTAAATGGTCAGGACCCAAAACCCTAACGCACAAGGGTCGCGAAGAATGCCCTTTCACGATCTCCCGCCCAGGGCCGCGAAGAAAGAAAAAAGACCCGGCAACAGGGCGGGGGCTCTTTCATTTGACCTTCGACGTTTGACGTGGGACGTGGTTTTCCTTCCCCCTTCCCCCTTCATCCTTCATCCTTCTGCTTTTCTTCCTTCTCCCTTCCCTCATCCCGCTTTTACTCCTTCCTACCCAAACGCCTTCTGTCCATGTAAAATAATGAAATGATCCCGGAAACCACCATCGTATTGACAATCCTCGCCGCAACAGTGCTCCTTTTGATTCTAGACATCCTGCCGATGGACCTGGTGGCGCTCCTTTGCATGCTGGCTCTGGGATGGACGGGAATTTTAGCGCCCCTGGAGAGCCTTTCTGGTTTTTCAAGCAACGCGGTTATCGCCATGATAGCCGTGATGGTCCTGGGAAAGGGCCTCGAGAAGACGGGGGTGACCGACCGCTTCGCCCGGGTCGTCGCCCGCTTTGGAGGCCAAAGCGCCGCCGGTATTACAGCCCTGGTTTCCGCCGCCGCGGGCCTCACCTCCGCCGTCATCCAGAATATCGGGGCCGCGGCCCTTTTCCTTCCCGCAATTTTGAGCATTTCCCGCAGGATGCGCATTTCCCCTTCCCGCCTGATCATGCCCATCGGCTTTGCCGCCATCCTTGGGGGGACCCTGACCATGGTGGGTTCCGGTCCCCTTATCCTTACCAACGACCTCCTGGCCAGCGCGGCCCTCGAGCCCTATAACCTGCTCGCCGTCACCCCCGTGGGCGTTGTCCTTCTTATATCGTGCATTGCCCTCTTTTTTCTTTTCGGCCCCTTCCTCCTTCCCCGGAGGGAAGCCGGAGAAGAAGGCCTCTCCCTGCAGAAAGAGCTTATCGAGGCCTGGCGCCTCCCTCCTTCCACATCCCATTGGGCGATCCCGGAGGGGAGCCCCATGGTCGGGAAGAACCCTGAGGAGATGGGGATCTGGGACCGCTACCAGCTCCACATCCTGGCCGTTTCAAGGGACAGGGATATTCAGTACGCCCCATGGCGAAACACCCGGTTCGAGGCTAACCAGGAACTCTCCCTTCTGGGGGATGAAAATTCAATAGCCCTGTTCGCTTCCGATTTCGGCCTTCTCCCCCGTGAAAAACTTGTTAAATTCAGGAAACTGAGCGATCCCGAATACGCGGGATTCGCAGAGGTGGTCATCCCTCCCCGGTCCGGACTGGTGGGCCGCACCATCCGGGATTTCGGGGTGAGAAAGCGCTACGCCGTCGAGCCGGTCATTCTTTTTCACGACGGCGAGAACATCCGGGGGGATTTTTCCGACCTCCCCATCAAGGCGGGGGACACACTCATCGTCCATGGTTTATGGGAGAATATTCTCGAACTCAGGGAAAACAGGGATTTCGTGGTGATAACACCCATGGAAAGGGGTAGGCGGGACCGCTCCCGGGCCTGGATAGCCCTTGTGTGCTTCTTCCTGGCCATCCTTCTGGCCCTGACGGGGTCCCCTATTTCCACCGCATTTCTGAGCGGGGCGGCCGCCATGGCCCTTGCCGGGGTCCTTTCCATGGAAGAGATCTACAAGGCCGTCGACTGGAAAGTGGTTTTCTTCCTCGCCGGCCTCATCCCCCTCGGCATCGCCATGCAGAAAACCGGGACCGCTGAACTGGTTGCCGGAAGCGTTATGGGGATCACGAAAGGATCGCACCCCCTCCTTCTCCTCTTCGCGGTCGCAATCCTTTCCACCATCTTTTCCCTTGTCATGTCCAATGTGGCGTCCACTGTCATCCTGGCGCCGCTGGTGATCAGCATGGCCCAGATGGCTAACCTGGATCCCCGGCCCCTTGTTCTCCTGGTGGCGGTGAGTGCCGCAAACTCCTTTATTCTGCCGACGCACCAGGTCAACGCCCTGCTCAGAACTCCGGGGGGCTACAATAACGCGGATTATCTCAAGGCGGGGGGAGGAATGACCGTGCTGTTTGTTCTCACCGTCGTCCCGATCTTTTACCTCTTTTACCTGTAAGGAGGCCTTTCATGCTGCTCAAGCACTTTTTCGTCGAAAAGATCGCCCACAGTTCCTATATCCTCGCAGGCAAGTCGACCTGCGCCGTCATCGACCCCCGAAGGGATGTGGATCTGTACATCGAGGAGGCAAGAGCCCTCGGTGTCAGGATCACCCATATTCTCCAGACCCACCTCCACGCCGATTTCATTTCGGGGCACATGGACCTCGCGAAAAAGACGGGGGCCAAAATCTATGTGGCCAGATCCGCGAAATGCGAATTCGACCACGTCCCCCTCGAGGAAGGGGATTCCATCAGGATTGAAAAACTCCACCTTGAGGTTCTGGAGACTCCCGGGCACACCCCCGAACACCTGAGCTACGTGGTCAGGGATACCGCCCGCGGGGATTCGCCGGCAGGAGTTTTCGTGGGGGACACCCTGTTCGTCGGGGATGTGGGAAGACCCGACCTTTTCCCGGGCCGGGCGGAAGAGCTGGCCGGAAAACTTTATCACAGCCTTCACGACAAGATTCTGAAACTCCCCGACCACTGCGAGGTCTATCCGGCCCACGGGGCAGGGTCCCTCTGCGGGCGTTCCATGGCGGCCAAGTGGGTTTCGACTATCGGTTACGAGAGAAAATACAACGCCGCCCTCCAGATCACGGAAAAATCGGAATTTATCCGGTCCCTTACCTCGGACATGCCCCCCGCCCCCGACCACTTCAGCCGCTGCAGCGATATCAACCGCAGGGGACCCGCCCTTGTCTCGTCCCTGCCCGCCGTGGAGGCCCTCCGGGCCAAGGAATTCCAGAATCGTATGGGCGATCCCCAGGTGGTCGTCCTGGACGTCAGGAGCTACACCTCCTTTGCGAGCCTCCACATCCCCGGAGTCTGGCACCTGGACCTGGCGGGAAATTTCCCGACCTTCACAGGGTGGGTCATCCCTCCGGAAAAGGAAATCCTGCTGGTCGCGGACGACTACGGGGATACGGAAAAAGCCAGGGTATGGGCCAACCGGGTCGGAGTAGACAGGATCACGGGATACCTGGAAGGAGGGATGCCCGCCTGGGCCATCTCGGGGATGCCCAGCTCGGATGTCCATCTCCTTTCCGCGGACGAACTGTACGAGGCGATAACAGGGACATCGGACCTGGTTTTGGTTGATGTGCGGGCTCCCCTCGAATACGCCGACACCCACATCGATGGCGCCATAAACATCCCGGCGCCGGACCTTCGGACGCGTTTTAGAGAGCTTAGCCCGGACAAACCGGTGACGGTAATCTGCAGTTCTGGAAACCGCAGCAGTCTGGCAGCAAGCATCCTCAAGCAGCACGGCTTCACCAACGTCAGCAACGTCGCGGGAGGGATGACCGGGTACAGCGCGGCAGGGCACACACGGGAATGCACGGTCTGCGTCACGCCCCATGGCTCCAGATACGTTGACCAATAATGATGACTTTTTAAAAGCGACCGTCGCGCCTCGAGCGGCCGCCCGGATCAAGGGCTCGCATCGCAAATCCTTGGTCCGTGAGGAAAGGGGAAACCACGCTTTTCCCTTTCCGTGGAGCGGAAAGTCCCGAATCGGACTTTTCGCGACCCTATGT
>JAFGWO010000203.1 GCA_016937135.1 Pseudomonadota bacterium | reverse complement strand
CCGGTCTTTTTGTCCTGGGGGAGGCGAACTTCTCGGTCCATGGGGCCAACCGCCTCGGGGCAAGCGCCCTGATGCAGGGACTGGCCGACGGGTATTTCATCATCCCTTGCACCCTTCCAAACTACCTCGCCGGCATCCGCCCGGGAGATCTGTCCCCTGACGCTCCCGAGTGCGAGGATTCCCGGAAAAGCGTCGAAGGCCGCCTCTCAGATCTCCTGGAGGTTAAGGGCAGCCGGCCCGTCGCCCATTTCATGAGGAAACTGGGATCCCTGATGTGGGACAAGGCGGGCATGATGCGCAGCGCCGGGAGCCTGAAGGAAGCCTTGCAGGAAATAAGGACGCTCCGTGAAGAATTCGGGAGGGATGTCCGCGTGCCGGGAAGAGGGGATTCCCTCAATTCCCAGATCGAGGCGGCGGGCAAAGCCCGGGATTTTCTGGAATTCGCCGAACTTCTATGCCTTGATGCCCTTTATCGGGAGGAGTCCTGTGGAGGGCACTTCCGGGTGGAACATCAGACTCCGGAGGGAGAATCCCGGCGGGACGATGAGAATTTCTGCTACAGCGCCGCCTGGCAATTCACCGGGGAGGGCAGCGAGCCGGTGCTTCACAAGGAACCTCTCACTTTCTATCACGTCCCCTTGGAAGTGAGGGACTATCGATGAGCGGAGCCGGGGATCGTCAGATGGTGATGACCCTGAACCTCGTGATCTGGCGGCAGGCCGGTCCGGATGATCCGGGCCGGTTCGAAACCCATGTGGCGAAAAATATTACGGGTGACCATTCCTTCCTGGAGATGCTCGACGTCGTCAACGAAGACTTGATCGTCCAGGGCAAGGATCCCATCGAGTTCGATCATGACTGCCGGGAAGGGATCTGCGGGGCCTGTTCGCTGGTCGTCAACGGGGTTCCCCACGGGGGTCAGTCCAGGACGACAGTGTGTCAGCTCCACATGCGGAATTTCAGGGACGGAGACACCATTTTTATCGAACCCCTCCGCGCCAGGGCCTTTCCCATCCTCAAAGATCTTGTGGTGGATCGGGGGACCCTTGACAAGATCATCCAGGCGGGCGGCTATATCTCGGTGAATGCGGGGTCGGCCCCCGAGGCCAACTCCATTCTGGTCCCGAAGGAATCCGCTGATTATGCGCTGGACGGAGCTGAATGCATAGGATGCGGCGCCTGTGTGGGTGCGTGTCCCAACGGCTCTGCCATGCTTTTTGCCGGGGCAAAGGTTTCCCACCTGGCCGCTCTTCCCCAGGGGCGCCCGGAAGCCTTGCAGCGCGTCGTGGCGATGGTGGATGTCATGGGTCAGTGCGGCTTCGGCAACTGCAGCAATCATTACGAGTGTCAGGCGGCCTGCCCCAAGGGGATCGACGTCAAATTTATCGCAAAACTCAATCGCGAATACCTGAAGGCGCTGGCGCACGGCTTTGCCGCCCGCACCATCTCGGATCTCGGCCAGCCCGTAGAAGATTGATTCCCCCGCATAGCGCTTCTGGTACAGTTTCCTGGACAGACAGGTCCCCTCAAGGGGCCCCGCAGCCAAATTACGCCGTTTCCAGGACACCCTTTCCCCTGATGGAAAGGAAGAATCCAGAAGATGTCCGGTTCTGATCTGCTCCGGGTTTCCATGGAGCTTTCCAGCGTCTTGAAAAAAATTCCCTTCGGGCCTCCGGTGGCCGGCGTTTACGATCCCACTGAATATGCCCGCGGACCATTCGGAGAATATCTGCGAAGGTTCGGCCAGGCCCCGAAATATGCGGTTTTTATAGGAATGAATCCCGGTCCGTGGGGCATGGTCCAGACCGGTGTGCCCTTTGGGGATGTGGAAATGGTTAAAACCTGGATGGGTATCGGGGGAAAGGCAGGCTCCCCGGCTAATCCCCACCCCAAAAGACCGGTCCAGGGATTTGCCTGCAGGCGGAGGGAGATCAGCGGGACGAGGTTCTGGGGGTGGGCCGCCGGGCGGTTCGGCACGGCTGAGGGGTTTTTCCGGAGGTTTTTCGTCCTCAATTACTGTCCGCTGGCTTTTTTTGACGCCCCCGGGAGAAACGTCACGCCCGAGAGGTTGAGGGAAAAAGACAGAGCCCTCCTGTTTTGTTCCTGTGACGACGCGATTAAACGACAGGTCGAAATCCTCGCCCCCGATGTGGTCGTCGGGATCGGGCATTTCGCCCATGGGCGGTGTTTAAAGGCCCTGGGCGGCATGAATCTGAAAGTGGGCCGGATTACCCACCCGAGCCCCGCCAACCCCAACGCCAGCAGGGGTTGGGAATCCGTGGTCGAGAGGGAACTGGCGGAGATGGGGCTGGATCTTGACCCGGAAAAAAGCGGGGTGTGACCCCGCCTCCAGGATTGTTCCCCCAGCCTTTCCGACCCCCTTAATTCACATCCTTCTCCCTTCGGACCGTGTGTCCGTACATCACGTATCTCACGGTCCTTTCCGGAGGTTCCATCAGCTCCCCGAGGAGGAAAAGCATGATCGAAACAACCAGGGAAAAGAGAAGCGCCCACCCAAAGCCGGCTACATGAAAACCGGGGACGATGGACGCGGCCAGCAGGACCATGAGGGCGTTCAGGACGAAATGAAACAGGCCCAGGGTCAGGATGGTGAGGGGGAGGGTGAAAAGGAAAAGGACCGGTCGAAGGAGCCCGTTGATGAGCCCGAGGATCACCGCAGTCAGGAGGGCCGCGAAAAATCCATCCAGACTCACCCCGGGGAGCAGGAAGGCGCCCAGGATGATGGCGAGTGTGTAGAAAAGCCAGAGAATCAGAAAACGCATAAAATGGTCTTTCGGGCTGTAAGGAAAACAATGTTATCCCCGGGCGCCCCGCGCGGGGCGCGTTGATGACTTTTTCCGAAGCCATCAATCTTCAGAGCTGCCAGCTGATCGGCGCCCTGACCCCTCTTCTGGCTCCCGGTTTACTGGATATACCCCCATTCCTTGAGCCGTCCATAGGCGTATTTGGCTTTTTCCCCCTCGTTGACCTCTTTCAGATATTCATAGTAATGGCCGGAGGCTGCCTTTCTGTTGTTCATCCCTTCGGCCGAAAGCCCCTGATAGAAGGTTGTGTTGGGGTTGCCCGGCAGGATTTCCGCGTATTTCTTGAAAAGGTTGTAGGCGGCATCGTAT
>JAFGWO010000202.1 GCA_016937135.1 Pseudomonadota bacterium | reverse complement strand
CCATTGCCGGGGCCATGTTAGGGGCAGGTGAGGTCCTCGCGCTGGACATCGACCCGGTGGCGGTGGAAACAGCCCTTGAAAACGCGCGAAAAAACTCCGTCGCCGATACTGTCCGAATCATAGAGGGAGACATTGAAAAGGCACGGGGGGCATATGATCTGGTCACCGCAAACCTTTCCGGTTCCCTTCTGGCCAGCCTCGCCAGAGAAATAACGGCCCGCCTGGCTCCCAGGGGTTTCCTGATCGCTTCGGGGATCACCCCGGGAGAAAAGCCGGCGGTTCTGGATGGATTCGCGGGGGTTGGCCTTGAAAGAGTCAAGGTGGTGGAGGAGGACGATTGGGTCGGGATCCTTTTTTACCGTCCGGCTTGATCACGCGTTTGAAAAGGAGGAGCCATGCCGTTCGTCAACATCAGGATCACAAGGGACAGTGCCACTCCCTCTCAGAAGAAAGCCCTTATCAGCGGAGTGACGGACCTTCTCGTCGGGGTCCTGGGAAAGAACCCCGCCACCACGGTGGTCATCATCGATGAAGTGGACACCGATAATTGGGGAATAGGGGGTGAAACCGTTACGGAAAGGAGAAAAAGGCCATAAGGGCAGGCCAAAGGGGATTTCCATGCAATCCGGAATCCTCACTCCGCCCTCTGGAATATGGAATCTGGGATCCGGGAGTTTTTATTATGTCTTCCCACACCTTTTACATACCCCCGGCGGACATCTCCCTTGAAACGGCTTTGCTCAAGGGGGATGAACTGAAGCACGCCAGAAACACCCTGAGGCTGGGCCCGGGGGATGAGGTCCAGATCATCGACGGGGAGGGAGGCCGGTTTGAAATGGCCATCGAAGCCGTGGAAAAAACCGCCGCCCGGCTCAGGATCCTTTCCAAAGAGGCAGAACCGCCGCCTTCCTTCGCCCTGACCCTCGCCATGGGGATCGTCCCCGGGGAACGCTACGACTGGGCGGTTCAGAAGGGGACGGAGCTCGGGGCCGCGGCCATCATTCCCCTCGTTACGGAAAGAACCGAGGGAACCTTCCGGGTCCCCTGGAAAAGGCTCGAAAGGCTGCGCCGGGTCGCCGTCTCGGCCTGCAAGCAGTGCGGAAGGGCCCGGTTTCCGAGGTTTTCAGAGCCGGCAGGCCTGGTGGATCTGGATCCTGGGAATTTTGACATCGCGGTGGCGTTCTGGGAGGAGGAAAAAAAATCCCTCTCCCTTTCCTCCCGGAAGGATGGAGTGAACCCGGGGACGGGGTTGATGGTGGTAGGACCTGTGGGAGGGTTGAGCCGGGAAGAGGCCGAAAGGTTAAGGAACAGGGGGTGCCTGCTGGCCGGCCTGGGACCAAGGGTCCTCAGAACGGAAACGGCCGTCGCGGCCGGAACCGCCCTGATGCAGTATCTTTTTGGGGATATGGGATAATAAAGAGGCCAGAGTTCAGGGTTCAGGGTTCAGAGTCCAGAGTCGAGTTCAGAGGCCAGAGTCCAGGGTTCAGGGTCCATTGGAGGAGGGAATAAAATGCCGGGCAGGGTTTGTTCCCATTGCGGGGCCCAGGATTACGGAACACCCTTCTGCGTTTCCTGCCAGAAGCCCTTTGTTCGGGATCAGGAGCCGGATCCCTCAGAGGGTCCGCCTGCGGCCCCTGGGGAATTCGCGGGTTTTTCCCGGCGTTTTTTCGCCTTTTTCTTCGATGTGATCCTGCTGAGCGTCCTCGCCGATCTTGTGAGTCTCTCCTTTTCCCTTGGTTCCGGAGACAGGGCCGGCCAATATGGTGTCAATATACCGGCGGTGATATCCTTTTCCCTGTTTGTCCTGTACTTTACCCTCTTTACCGCGGACGGAGGCCAGACCCCCGGGAAAAAACTCCTGGGGATCAGGGTCGTGCGCATCGATGGAGGGGACATCTCGCCCCGGATCTCCTTTTTCCGGACCCTGAGTTATCTTCTCTCGGCCTTTTTCGGAACGTTTCTGGGTTTTCTATGGGTCCTGTGGGACCGCAGGCGGCGGGCCTGGCACGACAGGATCGCCGGCACCGTGGTGGTAAGGAAAAGATAATTCCAGATTCCGGATTCCAGAAAGGATCACGGCCAGCAGGCTTTGCGGTCTGCAGCATATTTGGAATCTGGAATCTGAATTCGAAACCCAATCTCTCCATGTCCCGATTATTCTCTCTTGCCGACATTTTCGGCAGATTGCTTGAAGCCTATGGCCCCCAGCATTGGTGGCCGGCGGATTCCTCTTTTGAAATGATGGTCGGTGCCGTCCTGACGCAGAACACGGCCTGGAGCAACGTGGAAAAGGCCATGGAGAGGTTGAGGGCAAACCGCCTCCTGGATGCAGCGGCCATCCTTTCCTTCCCGGAGGAAAAGCTTTGCGAGGTGATAAGGCCCTCGGGATATTTCCGGGTCAAGTCCGCCCGGCTGCGCGGCCTTTGCCGGTTCCTGGTGGATGGCGGCGGAAACCCCTCCCGTTTCGAAAAGGTGCCGACACCCGAATTGCGGGAACAGCTCCTTTCCGTAAAGGGGATCGGGCCTGAGACCGCCGATTCGATCCTGCTCTATGCCTTTTCCCGTCCCGTCTTCGTGGTGGATTCCTACACCGTCCGCCTCCTGGATCGTCTCGGGAGGCTCCCGGGGAAGGGGACCTACTCAGAGGTCCAGGATCTTTTCATGAGGGGTCTGGATCCTGATTCCGCGTTGTTTAACGAATACCACGCCCTGGTTGTCATCCATGGCAAGGAGAGGTGCCGGAAGAAAAACCCTCTTTGCGAGGGGTGCCCGTTACACGAAATTTGCGGAAAAGGGTGATCCTGGAATTTAATCATGTCTGACATCGTTTTATCAGCTTCAGACCTGACCAAGCGCTACGGTTCCTTCACCGCCGTGGACGGGATCTCTTTCGAGGTCCGCGAGGGGGAATGCTTCGGCTTCCTCGGCCCCAACGGGGCCGGGAAAACCACGACCATGAGGATGATCACCAACCACGTTCCGGTGACGGAGGGATCCCTGACCGTCCTGGGAATGGAGGTCATGGCCAACGCCCGCGAGGTCAAGTCCCGCATAGGGGTGGTTCCCCAGGACAACAACCTGGATACCGACTTGAGGGTCCTGGAGAATCTCCTGGTTTATTCCCGGTACCACGCCATCGACCGGAAAGCGGCCCTTGAAAGGGCCGGGGAGCTTCTCGCCTTCTTCCAGCTGGCCGAACACGCCCAAAGTCCTATCGACCGGCTTTCCGGCGGGATGCAGAGAAGGCTTCTCATTGTCAGGGGTCTCATCAACGAGCCGGAGCTCCTTATCCTGGACGAACCCACCACGGGGCTCGATCCGCAGGCGCGGCACGTCATCTGGCAGAAGCTGCGGGCCCTTAAATCCCAGGGGGTGACCCTTGTGCTGACCACCCATTACATGGAGGAGGCCGAAAGGCTCTGCGACCGCCTGGTGATCCTGGACCACGGCCGCATCCTGGTCGAAGGGAGCCCGAAGGACCTGATAGAAAAGCACGCCGGAAGCGATGTGGTGGAGATCCGCCTTGAGGAAGGGGAGAGCGCCGGGGATTGTCTGAAGGCCCTGGGAGGTCAGGTCCCCGACGGGACCGTTGCCGAGTGTTCCGCGGACACCCTCTACCTGTATGCCCCCGACGGGGGAAAAATCCTGGAGCAGATACGGATCGAATCGGGACGGACTTTCCTGCGCCGCCGCGCGACCCTGGAGGATGTTTTTCTGCGCCTCACCGGGAGGGAGTTGAGGGAATGAGGGAGCCGGCGGGACCGATACAGCCGGTGACGGCAAGGGCAACCTCCCGGGTGATCCCCGACATCACCCGAAGGGCCTTTGCCGTCTGGTTCCGGGACGCGAAGGTGTGGGCCACTTTTTACAAGGCCAGCCTGATCGGCGATCTCGGGGAGCCCCTCCTTTATCTCGTTGCCATGGGATGGGGCCTCGGGAAGCTGGTGGGAACCGTGGACGGCGTCCCTTTCATCGAATTCCTGGCGCCGGGCCTGGTGTGTTCCACCGCCATGTACGCCGCAACCTTCGAATGCACCTTCGGCGCGTTCACCCGGATGACCCGCCAGAAGACCTACGACGCCCGCCTGGCTACCCCCCTGTCCCTGGACGAGATCGTTGCGGGGGAGGTCCTCTGGGGGGGGACCAAGGGGTTTTTTTCGGGGAGCGCCATGATCCTCGTCATGGCCCTTTTCGGGTTCGCGGGGAGCCCCCTTGCCCTCCTTGCCCTCCCCCTGGCCTTCCTCATCGGCCTGCTTTTTGCCTGCCTTTCCATGATCGTGACAGCGAAGGCGCCTTCCTATGATTTCTTTTCCTACTATTTCACCCTCGGGATCGCCCCCATGTTCCTTTTTAGCGGGGTATTCTTCCCTCTCCACACCTTGCCCCAATGGGGGCGCACCCTGGCATGGTTCCTTCCCCTCACCCACGGTGTCAACGTCAGCAGGGCCATTTTTACGGGGACCGTGGACCTTGGGACGGCGGCCGACCTGGCCTGGCTCCTCATTTTTTCGGCAGGGGCCTTTCTGGTTTCGGTGAGGGCCATTCGAAAAAGGCTGGTGATGTAAAGGGCTGGGTCAGAACTGGCCATTGCCCGGCGGAAACGTAAATGTCCGATAATTTTCCCCCAACCCCTTACTCCATACCCCGTTACGGATTTTTCCCCTTCCTTGACACTTTTCGACGGGGGCTTTAATCTTCAAAATCCGGTCGTCAGTGAAATTTCCCCGCAGGAGTGCAACTTGAAAGTCCGAAACATTCCCACAGCCCCTGATCGGAAAAGACGGCACATCAAAACCCTTTTGCTGGTTTTGCTTTTGCTCATCCTCCTGGCCGCTGCAGCCGCCGGGGCCCTTTTCCTTTACTTTAGCTCGGACCTTCCCAAGCTCATGACCCTCGACGACTACAAACCATCCCTGCCGACGGTCATGTACGACAAGGACGGTGCCGAGGCGGCCCGGTTCTATATAGAAAACCGGGAGGTAATCTCCATCGACCAGGTTCCCAGGCAGGTGATAAACGCTGTCCTGGCCATCGAGGACGCCCATTATTACGAGCATAAAGGGCTGGATTACCTCGCCATCTTCCGGGCCTTCCTGAAAAACATGGTGGCAGGGGAAGTCAGGCAGGGGGGAAGCACAATTACCCAGCAGGTGGCCAAATCCCTCCTCCTTTCCAACGAGAGGACCTATTCCAGGAAGTTCAAGGAGGCCATCCTCGCAAGGAGGATCGACAGGAGTTTTTCAAAGGACGAGATCCTTGAGATATATCTGAACCAGAGCTATTTCGGCCACGGGAGCTACGGGATCGAATCCGCGGCGCAGAACTATTTCCAGAAGCACGTCTGGGAGTTGAGCCTCCCGGAAAGCGCCTTGCTGGCCGGCCTGCCCAAGGCGCCCAGCGCCTACGATCCCACCAGGAACCCTGAAAAGGCCCTGGAGCGAAGGAACCTGGTCCTTCAAAGGATGTTCGAGGAGAACTTCATCACCCGGCAGGAAAGGGAGGAGGCGGCCGCAACGCCCCTGAACCTGGATCCGAAGGAAAAAGACCCCAATGACCCCGCAGCCTGGTTCGCGGAGGAAGTCCGCCGTTATCTTTATGCCAGTTACGGGGAGAAGGCCCTTTATAGTGGGGGGATGAAGGTTTTCACCACGATGGACAGCACACTTCAGGGGTTGGCCGGGGAATCCCTGCGGGGTGGGCTGGAGGACCTTGACAAGAGGCAGGGCTTCAGAGGCCCCGTCCAGTCCGTTCCAAAAGAGAATTTTGCCCAGGCCCTCGAAACCCTTTGGGAGGAAAACGGCCTTTCCGAAATATCCACCGAAACGGAGGGCGTTTTTCCACTGCTTGAAGGGCAGAAAGCCAAGGCCCTTGTTACCGCCGCGGGAAAGGATTTCGCCGAACTGGACCTGGGGGGCGTGCAGGGCATTTTGCCCATAAGCGAGATGACGTGGGCCCGGACCCCCGATTTCACCGTCGATTATTCCGCCCGTGTCATAAAGAGGACCGACGAAGCCCTCCGTCCCGGGATGATCATCCATGTGAGATATCTGGGGCAGGAGGACAAGGGTGGAAAACATCTTTTCGCCCTGGAACAGGAGCCTCTGGCGGAAGGGGCTTTTGTCTGCCTTGACGCGGCGACCGGGCGGGTCCTGGCCCTCGTCGGGGGGTACGACTACAACCGAAGCGAGTTTAACCGGGCGACCCAGGCCCAGCGCCAGCCAGGCTCGGCTTTCAAGCCCATTGTCTACAGCGCCGCAATGGACAACGGCTTCACCCCTTCCTCCATCATCATGGATTCCCCCATCATCTATGACAACCCTTCCCAGGAACTGAAGTGGAAGCCATCGAACTATTCCGAAAGGTTCTACGGTCCCACAACCCTCAGGACGGGCCTTATCCAGTCGAGAAACGTCATCACCATCAAGCTGGTCCAGAAGCTCGGCATCCAGACCGTGATCCAGTACGCCAGGCGCTTCGGAATCCAGCAGGAGCTTCCCCCCGACCTTTCCATAGCTCTTGGCAGCATGGGCCTTTCCCCAATGGACCTGACGGCCGCTTTTACGGTTTTCCCCAATCTTGGTCTCAGGGCCTCCCCGTGGTTCATAACCCGGGTAGAGGACCGGGATGGGAACATCCTCGAGGAAGGGGGGCCGGAACTCGTCAGGGCCATTTCGGAGGACACCGCCTACATAATGCAGAGCCTCCTTCGCGGCGTGGTGCAGTCCGGCACCGGTTGGCGTGCCAGGGAGCTTGAAAGGCCCTGCGGAGGCAAGACCGGGACGACCAACGATATGATCGATGCCTGGTATATGGGTTTTACCCCCGACATCGTCGCCGGCGTCTGGGTGGGGTTTGACGAGGAATCCACCCTCGGCCAGAATGAGACAGGGTCAAGGGCCGCCTCCCCCGTTTGGGTCAATTTCATGAAAAAGGCCCTGGCCGGACGGCCTGTGCTCGCCTTCCCGTCGCCGCCCCCCGGGATCGAAATGGTGAAGATCGACCCGGAAACCGGGCTCCTGGCCGATTCCGCTGGAGACCGCTTCATCTACGAGGCCTATAAAGTCGGGACGGCCCCGAAGGAATTCGCCGGGGACGGAAATGCTACGGGGGGCCAGTACGGCGGCGGGGGGCACTCTCCCGGATATATGCCGCGTTCGGGCGCTCCCGGAATCATCCCGCGGGATTATTAAGTGAACAGAACATTGATCCGGAAAGCGGGGATCCTGGCGATCATCCCGATCCTGGTGTTCCTGGGAGCGTTCCTGGCGTCGGCTGAGGCGTCGGGGGTTTTGATCCGGAATGGGAATCCAGGCGGAAAGATCCTGGGTTCCCTGGATCTTCAACCATCCGGCATGATCGACCTCGCCTCCATCATGGACCTCTTTAAATTACGCGCCAGCATGGACCTGATGGGCGACCGAATGGATGTGGTAGGCCAGTCCGGCTCCTGCCGGCTTCTCGCGGGTTCCCCCCTGGTCCTGTCCCGTGGGCTTTTCGCCCTCCTCTCTGCGCCGGTCCGTTTTTCGGGGGCGGGGTTGTCCGTCCCCCTGGATTTTCTGACCAAAGGCCTTCCAGGCCTGACGGGGCGCTTTATGGAAATGGACGCGGCCAATTCAATCCTGACGGTGGGAAATCCCGGAACCGGTGTTTTCTCAGGAGAGAAAGCCGAAGGACTCACGAGGTTGGCCTCCTTTATCCAGCGGGATCAATACGTCCCGGAAAAAATCCTGAATCCGGCTCCGAAAGGCCTTTCCGTCGTGGTCCTGGATCCCGGGCATGGCGGGAGGAGCATCGGGGCGAAGGGCAGTTCAGGAACCACGGAGAAAGCCCTCGTCCTGTCCGTAGCGGAGAAACTCAGAAGGCGCCTTGAGGAAAGCCTGGGGATCAAGGTCATCCTCACCCGGACAGCGGACTATTTCGTGGGTCTGAAGGAGCGCACGGCCATCGCCAATAACAACAACGCGGACCTTTTCATCAGCATCCATGCCAACGCCGCTTTCCGCAGGGAGGTCGACGGGATCGAGACCTATTATCTGAGCCTGGGATCCGGCGATGCCCGCGCGATGGAATATGCCAGGGTGGAAAATGAGGCCTTGGGGCTGAAAGGCGGCCCCGAGGATGAGGCCCTTCTCGAGGCGATCCTTTGGGATATGGCTCAAACATCCTTCATCAGTCAGAGCCGGGATGCGGCAGCACTGATCCAGGAAAGCCTCGTCGCCGGCTTAAAAGGCAATGACCGGGGGGTCCGCCAGGCGCCCCTCGCCGTCCTGATGGGGGCGCGGATGCCGGCGGTTCTGGCGGAAATCGGTTTTATTTCCAATCCGGAGCAGGAGATAAAGCTGAACAGGGAATCCTACCAGGAGGAGGTGGCGAGGGCTCTTTATAACGCCATTGAGCAGTATCATCGGGGGCTCCTGCGCGGAGAGATCCAGGGAGGACGCCCATGAAGAGATTTCTGACTGCCTTCATCCTGGTGGCGCTGGTCGCGGCTGCCCTTTTCGCGGCCTTCCTCCTGGGGAAGCACCTGAGGACGGGAAAAACCCCAGGCGAGAGGCCTGGGGACCTCACCGGGTTGCCACAGACCCGTGAGGTGGATCTGTATTTTGCCGATCCGGACGGGCAGCGGCTGTCCATCGAACGTCGGGAAGTGACGGGGGAAAACCGCGAGGATCTTTTCGCCCGGGTGGTGGAAGAGCTTCTGCGCGGCCCGACCGAGGGCAATCGTCTGAGGACCCTCCCGGAGACGACGCAGGCAAGGACCGTTTATTTCCGGGACGGCACGGTTTGGGTGGACTTCGACGCGGCCATCAGGGACGAACATCCGGGGGGTACCTGGACCGAGGTCCTGGCCGTCTATTCCATCGTCAACACCCTGGTGGAGAATTTCCCGGAGGTGGATTGGGTCCAGATCCTCATTGAGGGGGTTCAGAGCGATACCCTGGCAGGACATGTGGATATCAGCGGACCTTTGACGAGCCGGGTCCAGCTCCTTTCGGGGGAATGGGAATAGCGGCCCGCGGGGCCGCTATCGGCTCGCACTTTCGTGCGAAATAACGACTTTACGGCTGGACGACAGGGCAGAGGGGAAAATTCAGTGACTCCGGCAATAAACATGGGAAAATTTTCCCTTGCCCTGTTTTTTTGCCGTTTTTTCGTCAAGTCGCCGCCGCCTCCCCCTCGTTGCGTCGTGGAGGTTCTTCTTTGATCCGTCTCGGCATCTTCGACAGCGGCATCGGTGGGCTCACGGTTTTCCGGGAGGTCCGGGCCGCCCTTCCCGGAGCCGACATCCTTTATTTCGGCGACACGGCCAGGGTCCCGTACGGGACAAAATCCGCGGAGACGGTCACCCGCTACAGCCTCCAGATCGCCTGGTATCTTGTGGGGCGTGGCGTGGACGCGGTCGTCGTGGCGTGCAACACCTCCTCGGCCTATGCCATCGATGTCCTGCGGGAGGTCCTTGATGTCCCTGTCTTCGGGGTGGTGGAGCCCGGGGCCCGGGCAGCCGTCGAGGCATCGGAAACAGGGAAAATCGGTGTCATCGGGACAAGGGGGACCATTTCCAGCGGCGCCTACCAGAAGGCCATCGCCCGCATTTCGGGGGACGTGAAGGTTATCGCGTCGGCGTGCCCTCTTTTCGTCCCCCTTGTGGAGGAAGGGTGGCTGACCGATTCCGTGACACGGGATGTGGCCTCGAGATATCTTGCCCCTCACCTGAAGGGAGGGGTGGACACCCTCGTTTTGGGATGCACCCACTACCCGCTCCTGAAGGAGACCATCGGGGAGGTGATGGGCGGGGACGTCCGTCTCATCGACTCCGCTCGGGAAACGGCCCGGGAAGTCAAGGCCTTTGCGGAGGAGAAGGGCCTCAGGGATGAAAAAATACCTGGAAAGGAGCGGTTCGAGGTCACCGATTCCCCCGCCCGCTTTTTTGATGTGGGAAGGATCTTCCTGCAGCACGAACTCGAGGATATTCGCCAGGTGAACATCGTGGAGGGGGAATAACAGGGTCAAACCGGGGAAAAGGGAAATGCGACCTTGTTCCTTGCGGTTAGCAGGGTCGCTAAAAGTCCGACTCGGGACTTTCCGCTCCACGTAAAGGGAAAAAAGCGGTTTTCCCTTTCCTCATGGATCCATGATTTGCGATGCGCTTCATAGATCCGGGCGCCCCGCCCGGGGCGCGATGATGACTTTTTGCGAAGTCATCAATTTTTGGCCTTTCACCTTTTACCTGCATCAAAGGAGCAATCAGTGCCGAAGGAAAAAGACAGGGATCTTACGTTCAAGCTGGGCGAACTGATCAGACCGGACGGCCGGAAGCCCGAGCAGATCCGGGATATCAAAATCACCCGTCCTTTCCAGAAGCACGCCGAAGGAAGCGTCCTCATGGAGATGGGGGATACCCGCGTTGTCTGCAGCGTCTCCGTGGAGGAACGGGTGCCCCCGTGGCTGAAAGGGACCGGGCGGGGCTGGATCACCGCCGAATATTCCATGCTCCCCCGTTCCACCCAGACCCGTCTGACCAGGGATTCCATCACCAGGACCGCCGGAAGGACCTTCGAGATCCAGAGGCTCATCGGCCGCGCCATGCGAGCGGTGGTGGACACCGACGCCCTGGGCGAGAGGACCCTTTACGTCGACTGCGATGTTCTTCAGGCCGACGGCGGGACCCGGACCACCGCTATCAACGGGGCTTTCATTGCCCTGATGGACGCCCTGAGGGTTATGAAGGACGGGAAAAAAATCCGTAAAATTCCGGTCGAGGATTTTCTGGCCGCGGTAAGCGTCGGGATCGTCGACGGCCGGATGCTTCTGGATCTTTGCTACCTCGAGGATTCCCAGGCCGCGGTGGATATGACCGTTGTCATGACGGGGGCCGGACAGATCGTCGAGGTCCAGGCCGGCGGGGAGGGCACAACCTTTTCGAGGGAGGAACTGGACTCCCTCATCCTGGAGGGGGCCAAAGGGATCAAGAGGATCGTTAAGTGGCAAAAGGAAATTCTGGGTGACCTAAAGGGATAGGTCACCCAGAATTTCCTCTGATCGAAACGCAGACCCTCGATAGCTTAAATGCAGGGAAATTTCTGGTGAAAATTCTGCTTGCCACCCGGAACCCGGGGAAGGTCCTGGAAATCGGGTCCATCCTTGGTCAGGTCGGTATCGAGGTCGTTTCCCTCGATGATCTCCCGGAACCCCCGCCCGAGGTGGTGGAGGACGGGGAGACCTTCGGGGAGAACGCTGCCAAAAAGGCCCTTGCGGCCGCCCGCGGGTCCGGGATGCCGTCCCTTGCTGACGATTCGGGGCTGGTGGTGCCTGCCCTGGGCGGGGAACCGGGGGTTCGTTCCGCCCGGTATGCGGGGGACGAGGGCAATATGGAAGCCAACATGGACCTCCTGCTGCGTAAGATGGCCCACCTTCCGGAAAGGGAGAGGCTGGCCCATTTCATATGCGTCCTCGTCCTGGCGGCGCCCGACGGCCGGACCTGGGAGGCATCGGGGCGCGTAGACGGCCTCATCACCTTCCAGAGGCAGGGGGAAGGGGGGTTTGGCTACGATCCGGTGTTTTTCTACCTTCCCGCCGAAAGGACATTCGCCCAGATGGGTCTCGAGGGAAAGAATCAGGTCAGCCACAGGTCGAGGGCCCTGAGGGATTTTGCCGAAAAATGGCCGGAAATAAAGAAGGAGCTGAAGAAGGAACAGAAGAGGGAATAGGGAAAAGGGGAGAAAAACAGCCAGCCTTTTTCCGTGCGGCCGTCCGCAGCGATAATTTTTTTAGAATCTGGAAGTCAAAAACCGGAATCTGGAATTTTTTCGGAGGTAAAAATGCCTATCGAGCTTGCCGAATACAATACCATCATCACATTTCTCGGCTGTATGTGCGCCACGGTCCAGATATTCACCGGTTTCTACGCAGGGTACATCCTCGCAAAACCGGCTCTCCTGACCACCGACCGGATCCTGAACCGGGCCCACAGAGCCTTCGGCAGTTTTGCCACGACGCTGTACCTGATGGGGCTGTTTAACGGACTCAACACCTTCGTGGGCGCCGTGACCACTGGAAGGCCGCCCCTCGAGCTTTCCAGCGTCTCTTTCAACGTCCACACCTGGATCTCTTTCCCCATCGTGGGCATCTTTGTCTGGAAGGCGTGGCTGTCTTATTTCGACAAGCCCAAACTCTACAGCAAGCGGAAATGGCTGGGCCCCGCCATGTTTGCCGCATGGGCCTTCACGTGGATCACCGCGGCCATCTCCTACTACGTGAGGACCCTCCCCACCAACCCGCAGCATTCGCCCCCATCCTTCCTTCTCCCTTACCGCCTGATGGGGATCCAGATCGTCATGCCCTTTGTGATTGGAGGGATCATCGGCTGGATCGTCCTGAAAAGGTTCAGGACAGCCCAGGCCCAGGCCGAGGCAAAAAAGAGCCAGGAGAAGAAGGGGGCTTCGGAAGGCTGAAAAAAAGCCCCGTTTCCCCGTCTGGCCCCGGGTCGCCCTTTGCGTCGGAGCCGCCGGACTGCGGTCCGCAACGGAGTCCCTGCCTCCTGCCCGGGTTCGGTGTCCGCCCGAACTCCTGTCAGTACACCCTTGGCTGAACACGGCCGGGTCTCCTCCCAACGAATGCAAGGCGCCGTCGCCGTAAAAGTGACCCGTTTATAGTTTGCCGACTTGGACTGCTTCAGGGGGCCGTTTTTTGTCTCCAGGTGGCCGGAAAGCAGCGGCTTCATGCCCTTTGGCCGGCAAATCCTCCCCTCCTGTCCGGAGGAGAATGGATTTTCCGATCTTGCAGGGTCCCAAAAATGGTTGCCGGACCCGGCCCGATGGACTAGTTTAGAATGTTGGCCTTTAAGAAAGATCGGCCGCTTCATGGCCTGGGTTTAAAACGGCCGATTACTGTTCTGAAAAAACATCCATGGGAGGCAAAACATGCACATCACTTTTTTCGGCGGAGTGAGGGAAGTCACGGGCTCGATGCACCTTCTTTCCAACGGGTCCGACCGGATCCTCCTGGACTGCGGGATGTTCCAGGGGCGGCGGAAGGAGGCCGATGCGAAGAACAGGGTCCTTCCCTTTGATCCCCGAATCCTCACCAACATCGTCCTTTCCCACGCCCATATCGACCATTCGGGCCGGATCCCGCTGGTGACAAAGAATCATTTCGGCGGCAGGGTCATCTGCACGAGGGCCACGGCGGCGGCCTGTGAATATCTGCTCCTTGATTCCGCCCACATCCAGGAATCCGATGCCAGGTATCTGAACTACAAGGCCCTCCGGTCCCTCTTAAGCGAGATGAAGACATCCCCCCGGACCAAAAAACTCTCCGCGGCGGCCCAGAAGAACATCAGGAGGATGCTGAAAAAGGACCGGAACGACCTGAACGTGGAGGTCATAAACTCCCTCATGGACCGCTACCACATGGATCGGATCAAACCCCTTTATTCCATCGAGGACGCCAGGGAGGCCCTCACCTTTTTCGACGGGTACCCCTATCGCCACCCCGTTTCCATAGGAAAGAACACGGTCTGCACCTTCTACGATGCGGGCCACATACTGGGTTCGGCCATAACCATGATCGAGGTCAAGGACGACAATCGCACCGTCAGGATCTGCTTTTCCGGGGATCTCGGGCGCTTCGGCAAACCGATCATCCAGGACCCCACCCTGAAGTTCGAGCCGGAAAGGCTGGATGTCGACCTTCTCATCACCGAGAGCACCTACGGAGACCGCACCCACGAGCCGGTGAAGGATACGAAGGCCAAGCTGAAGAAGATCCTGACGGAAACGGTCCAGAGGGGAGGGACCCTGATCATCCCCGCCTTCGCCTACGGCAGGACCCAGCATCTGATCTATCAGCTCCATGAGATCTTCGACGAGGGGGAGGCGCCGCGCGTCCCGGTCTATGTCGACAGCCCCCTGGCGACGAAAATGACGGGTGTTTACGGGGAGCACCCGGAGGTCTACGATCCAGAGACCCACGACACCTTCCTCGAGAAAGGGAAAAACCCCTTCCATTTCCGGGGGCTCCATTTCACTTCTTCGGTGGAGGAATCCATGGCCCTCATGCGGGACGAAAATCCGCATGTGGTCATTTCAGCCTCCGGAATGTGCGAGGCGGGGCGGATCCTCCACCACCTCCGCTACAAGATACATAACCCGAAGCACACGGTCCTCATCGTGGGGTTCATGGCGGAGCACACCCTGGGGCGCCGGATCCTGGAACTGGGAACCGGGTTTCAGGCATCGGGAAATGCCGGAGAGCCCCCCATCGTCCGGATCCTCGGGAAGGAGTACCCTTTAAGGGCCAGGGTGGAGCAGATCGGAGGGTTTTCCGCCCACGCCGACCAGTCGGAACTCCTGCGTTTTTTGAAGGAATCAAACCTGAACATAAAGAAGGTAGCCGCTGTTCACGGAGAGGAGGACCAGACCCTCGCTTTCGTGGATCTGCTGAAAAAAGACGGTTTTGATGTCTTCGCCCCCCGGGCCGGGGAGACGGTGCATATAGGTTAGGGGAAAGTAGGAAGTTGATGACTTCGCAAAAAAGTCATCAACGCGCCCCGCGCGGGGCGCCCGAATCGAGGACCGTCTTCCCAAGTCCTTGATTCGTGAGGAAAGGGAAAACGACGCTTTTCCCTTTCCGTTGCGCAAAAAGTCCCGAATAGGACTTTTTGCGACCCTGTCAAAGTAAAAAGGGGAAATTATTTTTTCCCGTCTTTGGCTGTTAACCTGCTTTTAAAATAATCCTCCAGGATCTGCCGGTGATCGAAGGCGATGTCCCGGGGCAGGGTGCTTTCCGTGAATACGGTGGCCTCGGCCGCGTCATCTCCTGCCGCCGGGGTCCCCGAAGACCTTGCCACGAAAACGGTTGAGATCGTATGGCCTCTCGGGTCCCTGTCGGGGTCCGAGTAAACCCCCAGAAGGCGTGTGAGCTCCACATCGAGGCTTGTTTCCTCCTTCGCCTCCCGCACTGCCGCGTTTTCCACCGTTTCCCCGTAGTCCACGAACCCTCCCGGGATGGCCCACCCCGGGGGCGGGTTCCGGCGTTTTATCAGCACGATGCCTTTTTCCACCTCGATGATGATGTCGACGGTCGGAACGGGGTTGTGATACTGTGCCATGACGTAACTCCTGGTAAATTCAGTTCAGAGTTCAGAGT
>JAFGWO010000201.1 GCA_016937135.1 Pseudomonadota bacterium | reverse complement strand
AGCCGGATTTTCCCCTCCTTCGTTCATCGACCACCGCCCCGCCAACTCGCTTTCGGCGGTTCCTCCCGCAAAAGCACCCGTCTACATTTTCCACGCATCGCTCCTCTGCTGAGACGTCCCCCGGGAAGATTGCCCCGGGACATCGGCGATTCGCAGCCCCAGCCCCATGATTTTCCAGCGTCTGTTCACGGGCAGCGGTTCATCCATCCCCCGGGCCGTTCCCGGAATCCCGAGCCTTGCCATTTAAACACGGAATTGGTCCGCGGGTGATTCCCTCCTGGTCCGATATCACGAATCGCCCGTCACCTGATCACCAAGGAGACTATCCATGAAAAGCCAATCCGATTCAAAAAAGGCTGCCGTCCTCGGAACCGGCAGAAGAAGCAAACTCCCCGTCATCGCCGCCCTCATCGCGGCCTCTATGCTCACCGCGACGGGGTTTTACCTGAAGATGGGGAAAGGTGCCGGCCCGGTCAAGGCCAGGGAAGCCGGCATTTCCAAAAACGACGCAGGGGAGTTCGCCTACCCCGTCAGCGACTTTGCCGACGGAAAGGCGAAATATTTCAGCTACCGGGCATCCTCGGGCCTGAACATCCGCTATTTCATCATGAAAAGCTCCGACGGGGTCATCCGGGCTGCCTTCGATTCCTGCGACACCTGCTGGTCCTCCGGAAAGGGGTATCGGCAGGAAGGGGATTCCATGGTCTGCAACAACTGCGGCCTCCGGTTCCCCTCCGAAAGGATCAACGAGGTCCGGGGAGGGTGCAACCCGGCTCCCCTCACAAGGAGCATCCGAGGTGACCAGGTCATCGTTAAAACCGGCGACATCGTCGGTGAAGGTTCCTTTTATTTCGACTTCAAAAGAAAAGGATAAGCCATGACCTTGAAAGATATCGCCCTTCTCAACCTCCGCAGGAGGAAGGCCCGGGCGGCCTTTCTCCTGGCCGGCCTTCTCATCGGGGTCACCACGGTGGTGGCCCTCACATCCCTCGTGGAAGCGATGAGGGAGGATATTGCCGACAAGCTCGACCGGTTCGGGGCCAACATCCTCATCGTCCCAAGGACCGAAAACCTTTCACTCACCTACGGCGGCCTTTCCCTGGGCGGGGTTTCCTTCGAGATGGAGGAGATCCGAATGGAGGAACTGGAGAGGATCGGCACCATCCGGAACGCAGCCAACGTCGCCGCCCTCGGGCCGGTCGCCCTCGGGGTCGTAGATGTCAGCGGGAAAAGGATACTCCTGTCCGGGGTGGACTTCGAGGCCATTCGGATCCTCAAGCCCTGGTGGAAAATTGCCGGGATGGAGGCAGCCGATGGCCAGGTCGTCCTGGGATTCCAGGCGGCCCGGACTCTCGACCTGAAAATCGGGGACGCCCTGAATGTGAAGGGGAGGACCCTTACCGTCTCCGGGATCATCGACGAGACCGGTTCCCAGGACGATCAGCTCATGTTCACCAGGCTGGCCGCGGCCCAGTCGATTCTGGGCATGGAGGGAAGGGTTTCCATGGCCGAGGTGGCCGCTCTCTGCAAGGACTGCCCCATCGATGAGATGGTAAGGCAGATCTCGGAAGTGGTCCCCGGCGGCAAGGTCATGGGGATCCAGCAAGTGGTCAAAGGACGGATGGAAACGATTGCCCATTTTCAGAAGCTCACCCTCGGCGTGTCCTCCGTCGTCATCCTGGTCGGCATCCTGGTCGTCCTGGTGACGATGATGGGCAGCGTCCGGGAAAGAACCAGGGAGATCGGGATCTTCAGGGCTATAGGATTCAGGCGCAGCCATGTCGCCTGCGTTTTCCTGCTGGAAGCCGCCCTCGTATCGGCTCTGGCCGGAATCCTCGGTTATTTCGGAGGCCTTGCGGCCACCGCGGCAACCCTTCCCTTCTTCACGGAAAGCGCGGATATCGCCCTGCCTTTCAGCCCTTTCATGGCCGCGGGGGCGGTTCTTGGATCCATCTTCCTGGGCCTCCTGGCCAGCGCATACCCCGCCCTTTTGGCGGCGAGACTGGACCCTACCGACGCCCTGAGGGCACTTTAAGGAGGATCGAATGAGCTTTATTCTGGCGGAAAACCTCGTCAAGGAGTACGGAACCGGAGCTGGCCTCGTTCAGGCCCTTCGGGGGATCGATTTTGAGATCGGACAGGGGGAGTTCATCGCCGTCATGGGTGAATCCGGCTCCGGAAAATCCACGCTCCTTTCCATCATGGGCGCACTCAATACACCAAACCGCGGCCGGTTCCTGATCGACGATATCGATCTGTACAATCTCACGTCGGACCAGAGGGCCGATTTCAGAAGGGAATACCTGGGCTTCGTCTTCCAGAGCTTCAACCTGATCCCTTACCTCACACTGGCCGAGAACGTCATGCTCCCTCTGGCGACCTTAAGGACTTCAAAAAAGGCAAAAAAACACATGGCCGATGATGCCCTGCACAGGGTGGGCCTCGGGGGCAAGGCGGAACGGCTCCCCTCCCAGATCTCCGGGGGGGAGCAGGAGCGGGTCGCCGTGGCAAGGGCCATTGTCAACAACCCCCCGGTCCTTCTGGCCGACGAGCCGACGGGGAGCCTGGATTCGAGGACAGGGACTGAGATAATGACCCTGCTTAAAAAACTCAACGCGGAAGGGATGACCATCGTCATGGTCACCCACAGCGAGGAAAGCGCCCGGACCGCAGGACGCATCCTCCTCATTTCCGACGGCCGGCTGGCTTCGAAGAGGGAAGCGGTCGGCCAGGAGGGGATGCCCTCCCCCGGTTTCCGGCCACAATCCGTTGACAAGTCGGTGTTTATGGTTTAGTTAAAAGGGCTTGCTTGGGGAGTCGTCTAATGGTAGGACAGCGGACTCTGGATCCGTATGTGGGGGTTCAAATCCTCCCTCCCCAGCCAGTCCGAGGGCCCCATCGTCTAACGGTTAGGACGCCAGCCTCTCACGTTGGTAATACGGGTTCGAATCCCGTTGGGGTCACCATTTGACGCATGAAAATTCGCCCGCCGGGGGCGAATTTTTTATTCGCGCAAGGCGGCTTT
>JAFGWO010000200.1 GCA_016937135.1 Pseudomonadota bacterium | reverse complement strand
GGGACATGGCCGCGGGGGCTTTGATCGTCGAAGAAGCCGGGGGAAAAGTCACAGACTTTACCGGCCAACCGCTCCGCCTTGAGGCAAAGCAGATCCTGGCCTCAAACGGGTTGATCCATACCAGGATGCTGGAAATCCTCGGGGGATCGCCTGGCCAGGGTGAGGATGGAAACTGAAGCGCCGGAGTGTTTCAGAATTCTCGCGCAGGCGGCCACGGTAGCCCCGGTCGTGTAGACATCGTCAAAAAGCAGAACCTTTTTCCCCCCGACTATTTCGATGCGTCTGCCTGGCCCGAAGGATTTTTGGGCATTGCGCCTTCGCTCTTTTTTTCCCAGTCCCACCTGGGCCTTTGAGCCCTTGCGGGAAAGAACTCCGTTTTCAACCGGGATCCCCCGGCTTTTCCCGAGAAACCGCGCCAGAAGGGCGGATTGATTAAACCCCCTGCTCCAAAGACCCCGTCGGGAAACCGGCACCGGCACTATCATATCCGCCTCGGGAAAGGTGTCCAGCTTTCCTGAGGCATCCAGCATTTTTTCTACCAGGGGATCCAGGACGCAAAAATCCTTCCGGTATTTCAGGCAGGACAGGATGGCCGGAAGGGATCCGCGGTAGTAAAAAAGGCTTCGACACAGAGCGACGAACCCCTCGCCCGTCAGGCACTGCAGGCAGATGTGGGATGCCTGCGCGATGGGAAACGGTCTTCCGCATTCCGGGCAGCACGAGGATCCAATGGCCTCGAAGGCCTCCAGACACGCCCGGCAGCAGTGGGGATGATCGCCATCGGAGAGTTCCTGGCACACGACGCAGACGGGGGGAAACAGGGCATCGAGAAAAGCTTGAAATACTGTTCTCAGAATCATGCGGGATGGGGTGCAAAATGAGGGCCAGATGGGGGAAAACAAGAAGGAAGAAGGATGAAGGAGGAAGGGAGAAACCGCAGGTCCTGCCTGCCCCGAGCTTGGTCGAGAGGAACGTGGCGAAGGACCGAAGGGCCTGCCTGCCGTGAGTTTGTCGAACGGACATTGTCGAAGGGGGAGGAAGGTAGAAAAAGTCCTGAGTCCAGAGTCCAGAGAAGTGAATGGGTGTCATCGCGAGCTGATCCATAAGCGAAGCGATCTTGGTTCAGAAGTTGAACTGTTCCACATTCATCGCTTATTGGTTCTTTTTCCCCATCGCGGCCCTTCGCGTTAGGCTTTCAGACAAAAGCGATTAACGCGAAGTTTCCCGAAGGCGGCTCTCCGGGAGGCCGCTTTTTTCGCAAAGAACCGCAAGGGAAAGCACGGATATAACCATATATTATTAAACAGAGTTTTCTCCGCGGACCTTCGCGGCAGCGCCTGCGCGGGCATTCTTCGCGGTACTTTGCGCAAAGGTTTTTAAACAGAGGCGAACAGGGAATAGGGAAGAGGGTAAGACGTCTGAGACGGGGATCCGGCGACACGGCGACGCGGCGCAGGAGCGGAAATTCTGAATCTTTCCTTGCTGTTGATGAACGGTGATTGGTGACCGGTGACTGGTTATTGGTGACCGGTGACTGGTTATTGGTGACTGGTGACTGGTGATTGGCAAGAAGCGCAGGGCACAGGTAAAATAAGGCGGAAAAGTTTTTTCGCTGCTTCCTGCTTCCTTCTTCCTTCCTCCTTCTTCTTTCCGGAATCCTCCGGGGTGAGGAGGAAATGAAAACTTTAAAACAGCGGGACCCCGGTCATTTCCACGGGCTGGCTGATGCCGAGGATCTTGAGTATGGTCGGGGCCACGTCCGCCAGACGCCCTTCCCTGAGCACGAGCTGCCGGTGGTCGAAATCCGGACCCTGGAGGACGAAAGGGACCCTGTTGGTCGTGTGGGCGGTGTGCGGGACCCCGTTGCCATCCACCATGGATTCCGCATTGCCATGGTCGGCCGTTACGATGAGGACGCCTCCCGTTTTCGACACAGCCGAGGAGACGCGCCCCAGACATTCGTCAACCTTCCTGACGGCGGCCACCGCTGCCTCGAAAACACCTGTGTGCCCGACCATGTCGGGGTTGGCGTAATTGACGAGGATAAAATCGTATTTCCCGGATTCGAGGCGTTTTATAAGTTCGACGGTCACCCCCTCGGCGCTCATCTCCGGTTTGAGATCGTAGGTCGGCACATCCTTGGGGGAAGGGATCAGGACCCGGTCCTCTCCGGGGAAAACCTTCTCCTCCCCGCCGTTGAAGAAAAAGGTCACGTGGGCATATTTTTCGGTCTCGGCGATGCGAAGCTGGGTCAACCCCTCCCCGCTGACGACCTCACCCAGGATCCGCCTTAAACGCTCTACCGGGAAAGCCACCGGGTGTTGAAGGGTTTCATCATATTCGGTCAGGCAGACGTATTCGGAAAGCTTCGGAACGGTGCCCCTTTCGAATTGGTCAAAATCCCTGTCGCCCAGAGCCCTGGTGATCTCCCTGGCCCGGTCCCCCCTGAAATTCATGAAGATGACCCCGTCGCCGTCCCCCATGGCCCCCGGGGGCAGGTCCTTCCCCGGTAAGATCACGGAGGGTTTTATGAACTCGTCGGTCTCCCCCCTCTCATAGGCTTTCCCGACGGCTTCCCGCCCGGACGCAGCAGCCAGGCCGTCTTCCAGAACCATGGCGCGAAAGGCCTCCCGGACCCTTTCCCAGCGGTTGTCGCGGTCCATTGCAAAAAAACGCCCCATCACGGTGGCCAGGCGAGCGCGCCCAATGGAAGCAAGGCAGTCTTCCATCTCGCCGACGAATCCGATCCCTGAATTGGGGGGGGTATCCCGCCCGTCCATGAACGCGTGGACAAGGATTTCCTTTATCCCGTGGTCCGCGGCCATTTGAACCATGGCCTTTATCTGCGCGATATGGCTGTGGACCCCTCCATCGGACAGAAGACCCATGACATGGAGCCTGCCGGAACCTTTTTCGATTTTTTGAAAAGCCCGCAGAAAAACCGGATTGGAAAAGAATTCCCCCGACTCGATGGCCAGGTTGATCCTGGTCAGATCCTGGTAGACTACCCGGCCGGCGCCGAGGTTGAGATGTCCGACCTCGGAGTTCCCGATCTGGCCCTTCGGAAGGCCTACATCGGTTCCGGAGGCTGCCAGGGTTGTCGACGGATAACGGGCCTGCAGATCATCCATCCGCGGGGTACCCGCGGCGGCTATGGCATCCTTTCCCTGCCCGCTGGACACACCCCATCCATCGAGGATCATCAATACAGTCGGGACCTTCCTTTGATTCATTTTTCACTCCCGAAGAAGAATAAAGGTCCTTCCTTATGACACGGAGAAAGGGAGAAAAGGAGACACGGGGAGACCCGCCCTCCGGTTTTTTGGAAAGCGGATGAAAAAAAGCCGGAAGAGAATTCACATTCCGAACGATCGCCGCGTCTTCGCGTCACCGCTCCTTCCCCAGTCAGGTTACCTACCCCCTGGCATCATACTGGGGACGAACGGCCGGTGGACGGCGGCCGGTTTCCGAGAGTCCCGGCAGGGCATAGCTGTTCCAGTTCCCGCAGGACTGGCATTTGGCGTGCCATTTTTCGGATACATGCCCGCAATTGCCGCAGGTGAAACGGGGGCTCATGCCATCGGAAAGGTTTATGGAACGCCGGAAATCCTCGATCGCTTCATCACTGCGGTCCCTGCGCACATTGGCTTCCCCTAGAAGGGCAAAGAGAAGGGGAGATTCATATCCCCTTGACTCGACCTTCTTCAGGATCTGGTAGCTCTCATCGATCATCTCCAGGCGAAGATAGATCTTGCCGAAAAACAGGGAAAGGAGGGCATCATCCGGAAAATCAGCCAGAAGTTTGCCGAATAATTTTACAAGCCTGGAGGGGTTCTCGCTCCTTATCAGGTTGTCTTCAAGGACCTGCAGGAAGACCGGGTTGCGATGCTTCCTGTAGCCGTCCGAGAGGACCCGGATGCCTTCCTCGGTGCGTCCTCCCTTGATGTGAACCTCCCCGAGGGTGACGCCTGCCGCCAGAAAATCGGGATCATCGCGGATGATCTCCTTGAGGAGCTTGATCCCTCGGTCCCTGTCGGTCTTGAGGAGCTCAACCGCCCACTCATAACGCATGCCGGCCAGCTTCCGGACTTCCTCCGGATCCTTCCCGGAAAGCTTGATCAGCCGGTTCTGGCTTTCTATCGCTCCCTTCCAGTCCCCTTTTTCTTCCTGGATTTCCCTGAGAGCCGCATAGGCCGCCTGGTTTGAGGAATCCCTGGCGATGATTTTCTCCAGGACCTCAGCCGCCTGGTCAGGCTGCTTCGCCGCGAGATAGTCATCCACCAGATAAAGGAGGATCCTCAGATTATCCGGGTGGGCATCCAGGGCTTTCCGGTGAAGTTCAATGGCCTTTTGAGCCTCGCCCATTTCCATGTACACCGTTCCCAGCCGGAAAAGGGGCAGGAGATAGCCGGGATCCTTGGAGACGGCATCCTTGAGGTGTTTGACGGCGTTGGGCATCTTCCCGGAAAGGTGGGCGTCTACCCCCTTGTTGTAAAGATCTTCGGCTTTCATGCGGCGTTTCCTGACCATCCCCTCCTGGATCTGGTTGTATGTCTTTCTTATCCCCCGGAGGGCGAAGATCAGCAGGACCACCGCGGCCCCGAGGAGCATGGCCGCAAGCACGACAAGGACAACGGGAAGGACAACTTCCTGGCCCTTCCAGAGCTTCAAAGTGGCAGTCTCCTGATTGAGGTACGCGAAAAAGGAAAAAGCGATGGCAATGATCAGCAGAAGACCCGTCGCGATCCGGCTCATGGTTTTTCACCTCTCTTTTCCAGGTTTTCCTTGCAGTGGGCACAGTAGCGGGCTACAGGCCGCACCTGAAGACGGCCCTCGGGGATCAGCTCCCCGCACTCGATGCACACCCCGTAGCTCCCGTCCCGGATCCGCTCGACCGCCTCATCGATCTCCCTGATCCGGGAGTTCAGCGTTTCCCCCCGGGCAAGGCTGTAGTCGGCCGCATAACTGGAATCCGCCATGTCCGCCGGGTCCTTCGCTTCCTTGTCGTCCCCGCTCCTGGCACCTTCGCTGGCCCTCTGGAGTTCCAGAGCCAGTTCCATTCGCATCTGGAGAAGCACTTTCAGATAATGTTCCCGCTTTTCCTGATCCATGTTTCACCCCCCATCCTTTTCCTGAAAACTCCGGCGGCTTTATCCTCCGCAACCCCGGGGTCTTCACTTGTGGTACGGTTCTCCATGGATGATGGTCAGGGCCCGGTAGACCTGTTCGAGGAGCAGGAGCCTGGCCATCTGGTGAGGCAGCGTCATAGGCGAGAAGGAGAGGACCATTTTCGAATCCTCAAGGGCCGATGAGGCCAGTCCGTATGGTCCCCCGACCAGAAAACTGACGAGGCCAGTCCCTTCCATCATACCTCTCTCAAGAAAACAGGCCAATTCCTCCGATGATAAATTTTCTCCCTTCCGATCGCAGGCAACGGGCATCGGCGCCCTTATGTGCTCTTTCCGGATCCGGGAATAGGCGGCTTCCAGATCCCCCTCGCTTCCCGTCTTTTCCTTCGATGTCTCCAGGATCCGGATCCCGAGATACCTTTCCACCCGTTTCCGGTATTCCTCAATGCCATCCTTGTAAAAGGGCTCCCGGACCTTTCCTATGCCCAGGACCTGGATCTTCACCCCCCTGATTCCTTTCCCACCGACCCATCAAGATCAAGGCGCGGCGCATCGATCCAAAGCCTTTCTATATCATAATAATCCCTCACGTCCTCGAGAAAAACATGGACGACCACCTCACCGAAATCCATCAGCACCCATCTGCCTTCCCTCATACCCTCCTCCCCGAGGATTTTCATCCCGAGGGAACTGAAGGCATCCAGGACATTCTGGGAAACCGCCTGGACGTGCCTGTCGGAAGTCCCTGTCACGATGACGAAATAATCGGCCACGGAAGAAATCCCCCGAAGATCCACAACCACAGGATCCAGGGCTTTCTTGTCCAGGGCCGCTCCGACGGCAAGACGCGCCATGTCCGTTGAATTCAAATCCGCAGTCCTTTCCTGTCCCTGGCTAAGACCGGTATATATCCTTTGCCCGGATATAATCGAAAACCGGTTCAGGGACAAGGTAACGGAAGCTTCGGCCCTGGGCGGCCAGCTCCCTTATGAGGCTCGATGAAATATCAAGAGGGGTTATTTCGACCATTCTCAAGGTCGCCCCGCTTCGATGCAGGAATACTGCCCGTTCAACCGCCCTGTATTCTTCCCTTGCGGGAGAGGGAACGGGAGAAAGAAGGTCGGTTTCAAAGCCCGGACGGGTCAGGATGACAAGGTGGGTTTGCGCGAGGACCTCCTCGGGCTTATGCCACGTGGCGATCTCAAGGAAGGCGTCGACCCCGAGGGCAAGAAAGGGCATGGACCCGCCGGACATTTCCCGCACCTGCCTGACTGTGTCCAGGGTGTAATGGGGCCCTTCCCTTTTCAATTCCATATCGGAAATTTCCAGGAGAGGGTTGCCTTCAACCGCCAGACGGAGCATCTCGAACCTTTGGGCCGCCGAAGCGGAGGGTCTGGCTCGATGGGGGGGGACCCCGGAAACGATCATGAGGATGCGGTCTAATCCCAGGTTTTCGGCAAACTCCTCCGCGGCCCTTAAATGCGCGAGGTGAACCGGATCAAAGGTGCCGCCGAAGATGCCGATTTTTTTCAACTCAGGAAACCTCCGGCTGAAAAAAACCGGGACGAAGGGGTTTTCTTTCTCCGTGTCCCACTGTCTCCGTGTCGCCGCGTCACCGCCGCCCCATTCACTTTCTCAGGTGTCCCTCTCCCAGGACGATGAACTTTTGCGTCGTGAGCTCCTCGAGGCCAACAGGCCCTCTGGCGTGGAGTTTGTCGGTCGATATCCCCATCTCCGCCCCCAGCCCGAAAACGAACCCGTCGTGGAGCCTGGAAGACGCGTTGACCATCACGGCGGCCGAGTCCACTTCCCTCAGGAAACGCTGGGCGCGGGAATGACTTTCCGTCACGATGACATCCGTGTGGGCCGATCCGTATCTGGCGATGTGTTCCATGGCCTCATCAATGTCGGCGACCACTTTGACCGAGATGATCTTGTCGAGGTACTCGGTCCCCCAATCTTCCTCGGTAGCTTCCTCCGCCCAGGGAGCCACAGCCCTCGTCTCGGGGCAGCCGCGGATAACGACCCCCTCCTCGCGGAACCTTTCCAGGACCACAGGGAGGAAGGAACCGACCATATCCCGGTGAACCAGCATCGTCTCCAGGGCGTTGCAGGTGCCTGGCCGGTCCAGCTTCGCGTTCAGGCAGATGGAAACGGCCATGGGGATATCCGCTCCCTTGTCCACGAAGGTGTGGCAAACCCCGTCCAGGTGCTTGATCACGGGGATGGTTGAATTTTCCATGATCATCCTGATCAGCCCCTTCCCTCCCCTGGGGATGATGAGATCGACGTAGCCGTCAAGGGTCAGGAGCACCCGCACCGCCTCCCTGTCGGTGATGGGGACCGGCTGGACCGCGTCGCCCGGGAGCCCGGCGGCGGCAAGGCTTCGCCCGAACAGCTCGGCGAGGGCCCGGTTGGAATGGATGGCCTCGCTGCCACCCCTGAGGATGCAGGCATTGCCCGATTTCAGGCACAGGGCGGCCGCGTCGATGGTCACATTGGGGCGCGACTCGTAGATGATCCCTATCACCCCAATCGGGGCCCTGACCCGGCCTACCCGGAAACCTTCCGGCCTTGTCCAGATCCGGGTCACCTCCCCGACCGGATCCGGCAGGGCGACGATTTCCTCGACGGCCACGGCCATTTCCTCGATCCTTTTTTCATTGAGTTCCAGCCGGTCCAGCATCGCGCTGGAAAGGCCTTTCTCCTTGCCGGCCTCGAGGTCCTTCCGGTTTTCCTCCATCAACAGGGAAACGGAATTCCTCAGACTCTCCGCAACCATGACAAGGGCCTGGTTCTTCCTGGCCGGGGCTGCCCCCGCGATCAAACGGGCTGAGGATTTGGCCCTGGCTCCTATTTCCCGCATCATCTTCTGAATGTCCATCCGGTCACCTCGCTTCCTGAATGATTTTTGCCTGTGCTAAAAAAAGTAGGGTCGCAAAAAGTCCGATGCGGGACTTTTCGGTTCCCGGAAAGGGAAAAGCGGGGTTTTCCCTTTCCTCGCGGATGCATGACTGGAAAGACCGGTCCTGGATCCGGGCGCCCCGCCCGGGGCGCGTTGGCTTGCGCCTTTTTAGAAGCCGGGATCCGGGATGAATGACCGGCTGTCCTTGCCTTCCAGGATCACCAGATCGTCCCGGTGGATGATCTCTTCTCCCGGACAGGATCCCAGTATCAATTCTATATCCTTGCTGTGGCGGCCGCGCACCATCCTGATCTGCCCCGAGGAAAATTCCGTTACCCCTCTGGCTATTTCCCGTCCCTCCCGGTTCACGCACCGCACCAGGGCGCCGTTTTCGAAACGGCCCTTGACCTCAAGGATACCCGACGGAAGAAGGCTTTTCTTTCCCACCGTCAGGGCCTTTACGGCCCCGTCATCGATGACCAGTGTGCCCTTGGGGTTGGCCGAGTAGGCGATCCAGTGCTTTCGCGAAGCGAGCTTTTCCGGAGAGGGGAGAAAAAGGGTGCCCACCGGCTCTCCCTGAAGAATGCTTTTGATGGCTCCGGGGGTGCGCCCATCGGCGATCACCGTCGGGACTCCCATGTGGGCGACCCTTTTGGCGGCGAGGACCTTGGAGGACATGCCCCCTGTTCCGGCGACGCCGGCGCCCCCGGCCATCCCAAGGACCGTTTCATCCACATCCTCGACGACCTCCACCAGCTTCCCTTCCCCCAGCCTTGGATCCCGGCTGAACAGACCCCGGGTGTTGGTCAAAAGGATGAGGAGATCGGCATCCGCGAGGTTGACGACCATTGACGCCAGGAAGTCGTTGTCGCCGAAACGGATCTCATCCACCGCCACGGTGTCGTTTTCATTGATAACGGGGATGACGCCCATGTGGAGGAGGGTTTCCAGGGTGTTGCGCGCCATGACGAAGCGTGCCCTGTTATCAAGACCTTCCCGGGTGAGAAGGACCTGTCCGACCTTGATCCCGTGGCGGCTGAAAGACTCCATATAGGCCCGCATGAGACGGTTCTGACCGATGGCGGCAAGGGCCTGCTTTTCCTGAACTGTCCGGGGCCGCTGGCGGCGCCCCATCTCCTGCATGCCCATGAGGATGGCCCCGGAGCTGACGATGACGAAAACACGCCCCTGCCTGGACAGGTCGGCCATTTCCTGGGCAAGGCGGTCGATCAGATTGTGATCGATCCCCCCTCCCGGAGCGGCCAGGACCATGCTCCCCAGTTTGACGATAATTTTTCTGCCGCAGGTGAGAAGCAGGCGATCTTCGGTTGTCATCGATCGCCCTCCCCGCCACGGGCAAGGGCCGAAGACAGGGATTCCACAAGGGTCTTTAACCCTTCCCCGGTCACCGCGGATATGAGAATGGGCGACACTCCGGTCTCCTTTACGAAGGTATCCACTATCCGGCCTCTTTCCTCCTCCGGGAGAAGATCAACCTTGCCCAGAACAACAAGAAACTGCCTCTTTGCCAGGCCTTCCCCGTACCGGGCCAGTTCATCCCGGATCATCCGGAAGGCCAGGACCGGATCCTCATCCTGGGGACCGAGAGCCACGAGATGCAGGATCAGGGACGTCCTCTCGATATGCCTGAGAAACTGGTGGCCAAGCCCGGTACCCCGGTGGGCTCCCTCGATCAGACCGGGGACATCAGCCACCACGAAACTCCTCCGGTCGTCCACCCTGACCACCCCCAGGTTAGGGGTCAGGGTGGTAAAAGGGTAATCGGCGACCTTGGGCCTGGCCGCGGAGATCCTGGAGATCAGCGTGGACTTGCCGGCGTTGGGCATTCCGACGATCCCCACATCGGCAATAAGCTTGAGCTCCAGGACCAGCTCCAGGGTTTGTCCCGGCTGACCGGGCCAGCTCGTCCGGGGAGCCTGTCTCGTCGAAGTCGCAAAGGAGGCGTTCCCGCGGCCGCCCTTTCCGCCCTGGGCCACGGTGAACTTCCCCTCCATGAGATCAGCCAGAAGCTCCTGGGTCCGGGCGTCTTTGATCTGGGTACCCGGAGGCACTCTCAGGATGACGGGCTCCCCGTCCTTCCCGGTCATGTTGGAGCCTTTTCCCCGCGCGCCGTCCCCGGCTTTGTACTTGTTTTTATATCGGTAATCGAGGAGTGTGGAAAGGTTGGGATCCGTCTGGAAAACAACATCCCCGCCTCGGCCCCCGTTTCCGCCATCGGGACCTCCGCGGGGAACGTATTTCTCCCGCCTGAAACTGACGCACCCGTCTCCCCCCGCGCCTGACTCAACGATGATGCTGACGCGATCGATGAATTTCATCGCGCGCGGGACGGGGAAGCGGCTCTACTCAGCGCCGTAGACGCTGATCTGCTTGCGGTTCTTGTCCTTCCGCTCGAATTTCACGATGCCGTCGGCTTTCGCGAAAATAGTGAAATCCTTGCCGAGGCCAACGTTCGAACCGGGGTGGATGCGGGTCCCGCGCTGGCGAACGAGAATGTTGCCCGCGCGGACGAATTCCCCGGCGAACTTCTTGATCCCAAGACGCTTGGATTGGGAATCCCTTCCGTTATTGGAACTCCCCCATGCTTTCTTGTGAGCCATCTATAGACCCCCCGAGTGCCTGGATTCAGCCCTGAATACTCTCGATGCGGACGCCGGTGTAGTCCTGCCTGTGCCCATATTTCCTGCGGTAGTTTTTCCGCTTCTTCATCTTGAACACGATGATTTTCTTGCGGCGGTCCTGCTCGATGACCTTCCCCGTTACCGAGGCCCCGTCCACGAGGGGATTCCCGACCCGCACCTGATCCCCCTGACCAACCATGAGGATTTTGTCAAAACCGATATCGGACCCGACGTCGGCGGCGAGCTTTTCAACCCGGATGACATCTCCTTCGTTGACGCGGTACTGTTTCCCGCCCGTCTCTATAACCGCATACATAGCCTTAATTCCTCCACCTGACTCAAGGGGTTGCCTAATGTTGAGAGGGTCGCAAAAAGTCCAGGCGGGACTTTTCGCTTCCCGGAAAGTGAAAAGTGTGATTTTCGCTTTCCTCACGAATCAAGGACTTACGATGCCGGTCCTTGATTCGGGCGCCCCACCCGGGGCGCATTGATGATTTTTTGCGAAGTCATCAATATCTAAATCGAACAGGGATTGTTACCAAAAGAAAAAATTGTTGTCAACGGGAGGAATGGGAAAGAGAGTCAAGAGAAGAGAGTCAAGAGAAGAAAGTCCAGAGTCCAGAGTTCAGGGTTCAGAGAGGGTCAGGTGCGAGGCTCCGGGAAGGCAGGCTCACCGCCCTTGGCAAACGAAATGGCGTCGAAGGGGACTGACAAGGCAACCGCAGTTCCGTCCATGGCGGGATGAGGATTGGATATTTAGCCTGGCTTGAATCCTGCCCATGTCCATTTTTCGCGAGGCCGCCAAGAACGCGTCAGATACAAGGCTCGACTGACGAGGCAACCGCAGCGTACATGGGACGTACGTGAGGATTGCCAAGGAGGGAGTACGAAGCAGGTGACCAATAGGATTTTGTGGGACTGTATCCCTGATCGCCCCAGATCCTTTAAAGCGAGGGCGTTCAGAGCATGGCAGATTCAAGGCCAGAGCCTCGAGAAAACCGGCTTGTCACGCCATAGCTCAAAGAGCGACGGCGGAAAGCGTATATGGACATACGTCGAGGATCACCGCCTCCCCGATAATGCAAAAGAGGCTGTCCTCCGTGGTTTCTTACCCGCCCCATTCCTCAAACCACAAGGCCGCCAAGAACGCGTCAGATACAAGGCTCGACTGACGAGGCAACCGCAGCGTACACGGGACGTACGTGAGGATTGCCGAGGAGGGAGTACGAAGTAGATGGCGCGTTATTGGTGGCCGCATTAAACCCTTTTCACACTTACAGGCCCATGATCTGGTACTGCTCCTGATGCATGTTATAGTCGGTCTTCAGCACAACCTTCTTCTTGAGCTTCTTTTCCAGTCCCTCGAGGAATTCGTGCTCCTCCTCATAGAGAAGGTCGGCCACTTTCGGATGGACCGTGATGATGACCCGGCGTCCCTCCAGAGTAGTGGATTCCCTTCGCACCTGCCGGAAGATCTCGTAGGCGATAGTCCGGAGGGATTTGATCGTCCCCCTCCCCTCGCAGTAGGGACACGGCTCCGTCATGACCGCCGCCAGGTTGTCTCTGACCCTTTTCCTCGTCATTTCCACAAGGCCGAGCTCCGATATCTGCAATATGGTCGACTTGGCCCTGTCCCCCTTCAAGGTTTCCTCCAGGGCGGCAAAGACCTTTTTCCTGTTGGAAATCTTCTCCATGTCGATGAAATCGATGATGATGAGGCCCCCGATATTTCGGAGACGGAGCTGGTAGACGATCTCCTGGACGGCCTCCATATTGGTCTTGACGATGGTTTCTTCCAGGTTCCGCCGCCCCACGAACCTCCCGGTATTGACATCGATGGCCGTCAGCGCTTCCGTCTGGTCGATGATTATGTACCCTCCCGATTTGAGCCAGACCTTCTTGCCAAGGGCCCTGTTTATTTCAAGCTCTACGCCGAAATGCTCAAAGATCGGTTCGTCATCCTCAAAAAGAGTGAGCGCATCCCGAAGACCCGGCGTGAATCTCTTCATAAAATCAGCCAGCCTTTTGAACTCTTCCTTCGTGTCCACGTAGACGGCTTCGATATCCGTGTTGTAAAGATCCCGGAGAATCCGGAAGGTGAGGTCCAGTTCGGCATACAGGAGGTTGGGGGCCCGGGAACGCGGCTGGCGTTTTTTTATGGTTTCCCAGAGACGGACCAGAAAATCCATGTCCTGGCGGATTTCCTGGTCGGAGGCGCCCTCCGCCGCGGTCCGGACGATAAAACCCACCCCTGAAGGCTTGAGCCCGGTGACGACCTCTCTCAAACGGTCGCGCTCACCGGAATCACGGATCCTCCTGGAAACACCCACCTTGGGCATACTGGGCATGAGGACCAGAAGCCTTCCGGGGAGGGTGATGTAGGCGGTGACCCGCGCCCCCTTTGTGCCGATGGGCTCCTTCGTCACCTGGACGAGGATTTCCTGCCCTTCCTTCAGAAGATCCTCGATGGCGTGACCCGAGGCCGTGATTACAGGAAATTCATCGTCCTCGTTCATATCCTCCTGGACGAGCATTTCGGCGTACTCGCCCATGTCCAGAACGATATCGGAGGCGTGAAGGAACGCGGCCCGCTCCTGACCGATCTCGACGAAAGCCGCCTGCATCCCGGGGAGAACCCGAACGACTCTTCCCTTATAGATGTTGCCCGTGATCCCGCGGTCCTTCATGCGGTCCACGGAGATCTCCAAAACCTGGCGGTTTTTTAAAAGAGCCACCCTGGTTTCGAAATCGCTGGTGTTGATGACAATTTCCGATCCCATTAGTCTTGCCTTTCGAATTGGAGAAAACCTTTTCATCGCTCGTGTGGAGCGTATTCTTTTTCATCAGAACCCTCTCCTCATGGGGAAAAAAACCTCCATGACTTGCCATGTCTGTCATGGATCCTGGCGCCCGCCCGGGGCGCGTTGATGGCCTTCTTAACAGCCATCAACATAGTATCTTGATAACAATAATTTGAAATTTAGTCAGCAGGAAAGGTGAGAAGGGGAAAGAAAGAAGGGAAAAACCCGGGATCCTGTCGCCGCTCCCTGGCCCGACCAAAGGAAAAGGACGGCGTAAAAAAGAGGACTTTAAGGGCCTGATTTTCCCTCCCCGCGCCCCATTTCCGATCCCCTTTTCAAAGCCCCTTTCGCCCCCCGGACCCTGAACTCTGGACTCTGGACCCTCTTTAGTCCCAGATCCTTGCCAGGGCCGTGCGGAAAAGGGCGCCGCCCGAATCCATCCGGAGGGCCATGGATGTCCGGACAAGGCGGACATCCACCAAAGCCTCCTCATCGAGATCAAGGAGGAGCCGAAGCACCTCCGAGGGTTTGGCGGTGCCCTCTTCTCCAGCAAGGGCGAGGGTAAAATCGAGGGTCTGGTCGTCTGTTGCTGAAAGGGAAAGGAGGAATTCCTTCAGGTCCACCACCTTTTCCTTGCCCTTGCGAACCCGCCTGACGGGGAGCGACTCCCTCGCAAAAAACTCCCGCACGGTCTCTCCCAGTCCCGGGCGGGGCGAAGGGAGGACAGCCCGGTAGGTGATGCTGGCCACACGGCTGTTCAGGGCCTCCCCTTCAAGGGGGACCTTCCAGCCGCGCAGCAGATCGATCCCTGGAGGGAGATGCCCGCTGATCCTTTCAATAACCTCCTTCGGAGAAAGGGTCCCGGAAAGCTCCAGGTCCATCAGTTCCCCTGCCCCCTCGGCCCCCGTGGGAAGGGAAAGCGCGAGGGTGAGCTTCGGCTTCGGGCTGAATCCTCCTGAAAAAGCCAAAGGAATCCCGGCCCTTTTCAGAGCCCGTTCCAGAAGCTTGACAAGTTCGAGATGGCCGAGAAAACGCAGGTCCCCGGTTTTCTGAAAGACGAACCGCAGCCTGCGGGCAACGGGGTCCGGTTCCGGCACCTGATTGTTTTCCTCCTCCTGTGTCCGTTCGGGGACATCCTCCGTTTTCCTGAGGGGAGGAGCGGCGTTTTTTCCCTCCGGGGGACAGGCTCCACAAGACAGGCACCTTTCCTCCCGGCAATCGGGGGTCGTCTCTCCCGCCAGGCTTTTCCTGTATTCCCGGAGGAGGAAACCCCGGCTGACCCCGCTGGGTATATGGTCCCATGGAAAGACCTCGTCCTCATCCCGCTCCCTTTCGGCCTCCTCCTGTGCAGTGACCCCCGTCTCCCGGAACGCCTCCCGCCAGAGATCCATGCGGAAATGTTCGCTCCATCCCTCCATTACCGCGCCTTTCTCCCAGGCCGCCCGGATGGTCCGGGAAAGCCGGCGCCCTCCCCTGGAAAGGACAGCCTCCAGGAGCGCCTGGTCCGTCCTTCCCCACCTGACCTGGAGCCCCGGGCCCCTCAGGTTTTCCCTGACGAGGTCCAGCCTCCTTTTCATTTCGGGCTCCGGTGCCTGGGCCGCCCACTGAAAGGGTGTGTGGGGTTTGGGCACAAAAGGAGATAAATTGACCGTCACCTTCGAGCGCGGAGGGGACTCCCGGGCGATCTTTCCCGCAAGGGAAGCGATGCCCTTTAAATCCTCATCCGTCTCGGAAGGGAGCCCGATCATGAAATACAGCTTGAGCCCGTCCCATCCGTGCCCGAAGACCCATCGGGCAGTCTGCAGGATTTCCTCATCCGTAAAATCCTTGTTGATCACACGCCGGAGCCTTTCCGTGCCCGCTTCGGGCGCGATGGTGAAGCCGGTCCTGCGGACCCTCAGGATCTGCCGGGCAACCGAAGGTGTCAGCCCACCGATGCGCATGGACGGGAGGGATAAGGAAACCCTGTCCTTTTCATATCGATCCATGAGGGTTTCCAGGACCTCGTCCAGGCAGCTGTAGTCTCCAATGCTGAGGCTTGTCAGGGCCAGATCGTCCTGACCGGTGCTCTCGAGGGCATCATGCGCGATTTCAAGGACGGATTGGGCGGATCGCTCCCGGACAGGGCGATAAACCATCCCGGCGTTGCAGAAACGGCACCCCCTCGTGCACCCCCTTGTCACCTCGATGTTCACGCGGTCGTGGACGGGCTGGGAAAAGGGCACGATGAAACACCCGCGGGGATACCCGCCTTCCAGCCTCGGCGAGACGGCCCGGGCAAGGGCCCTTCCCTCTCTTATCCGGTCAACCCCCTTGAGCCGGCCGTTCTCATCATATCGGGGCTCGAAGTCGGATGGATCATAAATACCGTCCATTTTTTTTAATTCCCGGATTTTCCCTTCCCGGTTGACGCCTTTTTCCCCCAGGAAAGCCAGGGCCTCCAGGATTTCCGGCCACGCTTTTTCCCCTTCCCCGAGAAAAAAGAGATCGAAGAACTCCGCAAGGGGTTCCGGGTTGAATCCGCATGGACCTCCGCCAAGGATAATCGGGTTGTTTCGGGATCTCTCCCGCGCCATGAGGGGGATCTTCGAAGCCTTTAAAACGGTGAGGATGTTGGTGTAGGTCAGCTCCGACTGGAGGGTCACCCCCACCAGGCCGCATTCGCCGACCGGCGTCCGGGATTCAAGGGTAAAAAGGGGAAGGTTTTTTTCTTCCAGGAGATCCAGCATGTCCGGGGCGGGCAGAAATACGCGTTCCACCCGGACGCGATCCACCAGATTTCCCAGACCGTAAAGAATGCGCGTCCCCAGATGGGCCATGCCTACTTCATAAAGATCCGGAAAAACCAGCGCGGCCCTGAGGGCGGGGGAGGGGCCATCGGCTCCGGCATGGATGGAGTTAACCTCGAGACCGAGATACCGGGAGGGTCTTTCTACGTGTGGCAAAAGGTCATCGACGGGAACTGGCATTTCATCCCTTTTTTGGCCGGAAACGGGCCAAGAACGCGTGTTTGAAGATAAAAAGAGGAAAGATTCGGGGCAAAAATCGGGTCATGTCCCCTTTACGACCCGCTCAAAGACCTTGATGTCGTCGGTCTTGCCGAGGATGACCAGGGTATCCCCCGCTCTGAACTCGTTATCGGGAGAAGGGTTAAAAACCATACTGCCGGTTGCGTTCTTAACCGCGAAAAGAATGACATTGAAATCCTTCTTGAGCCCTGAATCCACCAGGGTTTTCCCAACCAGCCGGGATTGGGGGGAGACCCGGACCTCTTCCAAACGCAGATCCATTTCCCTGTTCTGAACGATGGTTTCCAGAAAATCCAGAACGGTCGGCCTCATGACAGCCTGGGCGATCCGGTGGCCTCCGACGAAGTAGGGGGAGACAACCTTGTTCGCCCCTGCCCTCACCAGCTTCTTGATGTTCTCCTCGGTGGCCGCCCGGGTGACGATGTTGAGCTTTGGATTAAGACCCCTCGCGGTCAGGACAATGAAGACGTTCTGGGTATCCTCGGTCACGACCGAAATCAGCCCTTCGGCCCGTTCGATCCCCGCCGCGATGAGGTCCTCGTCATCCGTCGCGTCGCCCTTCAGATAGAGGAAGGACTCTTTTTCCAGTTCCTCAAGGGCATCGTCATCGACCTCTATAACTACGAAAGGGACGTCTCTGTCAGCCAGTTCCTGGCAGATGACCCGGCCCATCCTTCCGTAGCCGCACACAATGTAATGATCCCGGAGCTTTTCGATGGCTTTCATGAATTTCCTCCCGAAGGCATCGCGGATCCTGTCCTCAAGGGTGATCCTCGCGATGGTCCCGACGGCGAAACCCGCCGACCCTACCCCGGTCACGATGATGCCCATGCTCAGGACCTTCCCGATGGGGGAGAGGGGGTGGACCTCGGTGAACCCCACGGTGGAGAGGGTGATGATGGTCATGTAGAGGGCATCAAGAAATCCCCACCCCTCCAAGACCATGAAGCCAAGGGTGCCGCCACTGAGGACGAAGGCCAGGATCACCAGAGACAGCCGGAACTGGGCCTCCAGCCATTCCCTGCCGTGCCGCCTGCCCGGTAGGCCCTTTTTCCGGCTCACCCCGATCCCGATGGCGGCGGTCATGGCGCCACTATCTTCTCAGGATTTGTTCTGCGTATTGGCGGGACAGGACTTGCAGGCCGGACCGGGACCTGACCCCTCTTTCCCGGCTCCCTCGCACTTCGGCGGCACGGGCGTGGGGGCGTAATCGGTTTTATACCAGCCTTTGCCCTTGAGGACGAAATTAGAGGCGCTCACAAGCCTTTGCACCTTTCCTCCGCATTCCGGGCAGATTTGGGCGGGATCATCCGTGATCTTCTGGAAAAGCTCGAAGATTTTTCCACATTTGTCACAGCGATATTCGTAAGTAGGCATTTAAAGCTCCCCGTTATGAATCACAACGACCTAAAAAGATTAAAAAATTCTGCTTCAATTTATTCACGATTTTTTGGGCTGTCAACGGGGGGACTGATTCTGGAGGGACTGATCATGCCGCCTGACCAGGGCATCCGCAATGGATCTGGGGACGTTCATATTTCCCCGTCCAACCCCGAGGCCGGAATCGATGGTCC
>JAFGWO010000024.1 GCA_016937135.1 Pseudomonadota bacterium | reverse complement strand
TTCAAGGTCCGGATGGAGTGCGTCCTCGGATTTTCTTCCTGTGTCCGCAGAGCACTTGAAACCCAGGCCAGGGAACAGCTGGAAGCGGTGGCAGGATGAGGAAAAAAAGAAGGGAGGAGGGAAAAGCAGGAAGGATGAAGGATGAAGGATGAACGAAGAAACTCAAACGCAAGCCAAAATTCAAAGATCAAAAGGGCCAAAAGCTGTGGATGAAGGACCGATCCAGGGGACAGTTCAACGGAACAGTAATTAAAAGTGGCCTCTGGAGAGTTCCTAAAAACGCGCCGGATCAGGGAGGATAAAAAATGAAATTCCAGAAACAAGGAGAATCAAAGGGGGGCAAGGCATCGTGCGGCTGCGGGTGCGGCTGCGTGGGATCCGCCTCTCCCGATGGAGCGGGTCGATCCGCCGCGGCAAGACCAGAAAAGAAAACCCTCGATGTGGAACTTCTGGTCATCGATCTTGAAACCTGCGAACGGTGCGTCCCCACCGGGGAGCAGCTGGGAAAAGCGGTCAGATTGCTGCAGCCGGTGGCGGAGGCGCTCGGGATCGAGTTGCGGCATCAGGAATATGTCATCAAAAACCGCGAGGAAGCGAAGGCCAGGGCATTGACGACCTCGCCCACCATAAGGCTAAACGGTAGGGATATCGATCAAAACATCCGGGAATCGGTGTGTGAATCGTGCGGGGACCTCACGGGCAACGACACGGTCGTCGAGTGCCGGGAATGGCATTACCGCGGCGAGGTTTTCCCTTCCGCGCCCCTTCCGATGCTCATAGAGGTGATCACCGGCGCTCTTTTAAGCATCGACGAAATGCAGCCGGCAACGCCGGATCCGCTGGAGGAATTGCCGGAAAATCTGGAGCGGTATTTCCAAAAAAGGAAGCAGAACAAACCCTCCTCACCCTGCTGCTGTTAGGAGATAAATTTTCGCCCACGGCGGGCTGCGAGCGGCGGAGTGAAAATTTATCTGGGAGCTAAAATTTATATGGGATTGAAAAAGGAATACAAACCGCTTCTTCTGATACTGGGCGCCTTCCTGGCCCTCTTCTTTCTGCCCATCGAATCGGCGAGGCTTCAGGGGGCGATCATCGAGGCCTTCGCTCTCGCGAAATGGTACGCGCAAGAGCACGTGATCCTGTGCCTGGTGCCCGCCTTTTTCATTGCAGGGGCTATCTGCGTTTTCGTCAGCCAGGGTTCGGTGATGAAATACCTCGGACCGGCCGCCAACAAGGTCATCGCCTACGGCGTCGCATCGGTTTCGGGGAGCATCCTTGCCGTGTGTTCCTGCACTATTTTGCCCCTTTTCGCCGGGATCTACCGGATGGGGGCGGGCCTCGGCCCCGCGGCAGCCTTTCTCTACTCCGGGCCCGCCATCAATATCCTTGCCATCATCCTGACCGCCCGGATTCTCGGGCCACAGCTGGGCATCGCCAGGGCCGCCGGCGCCGTGATCTTCGCGGTGATCATCGGCCTTCTGATGCACCTTGTTTTCCGGGAGGAAGAGAAGGAGAAGGTCAAGAACGCGGCTGCTTTTTCGCCGGGTGAGAGCAGGCCACTCTGGCAGACGGTCCTGTTCATTGGCTTTCAGGTAGCCATCCTGGTTTTCGCGACATGGGGACGGCCTGAAGGGGCCACCGGCTTGTGGGCGGCGGTTTATTCCCTGAAGTGGTTCCTCGTCATGATATCCGCATCAGGTCTGGGTCTGGTCCTTGTATTATTCCATGGTATCCCTTTCTGGAAGATAGGGGCAGGTTTTGTCCCTGCCGTTTAACTGCTGGCGGCAAGGCCGTTTTTTGCAAACCCCGCCCTTTTTCCCCTCTTCGTTTTTTCTGCCGGCGTGGCAGGCCTCTCTTTTGTCATCGGCAGCACAGAAGGGGAGGGAAAGTACTGGCTCGAATCCACCTGGGGCCTGGCAAAGCAGATCCTCCCCCTCCTTCTTGCCGGTGTCCTCGTGGCGGGGTTTTTCCTCGGCAGGCCCGGCAGCGAGGGGATCATCCCTTCCGAATGGGTCGCCTCGGCGGTGGGAGGCAACTCTTTATGGGCCAATCTGTTCGCCTCTGTGGCCGGGGCTTTCATGTATTTCGCCACCCTGACCGAAGTCCCTATCCTGCAGGGGCTTCTGGGGGCCGGTATGGGGAAGGGCCCCGCCCTGGCCCTCCTTCTTGCCGGCCCGGCTCTGTCGCTGCCCAATATGCTGGTCATCCGCAGCGTCATGGGAACCAGAAAGACTGTGGTGTTTGTTCTTCTGGTTGTGGTGATGGCCACAATCAGCGGGCTGATTTTCGGGGCGATGGTTTAAAAAAACGACCGTTCGACTGGACGACACAACAGAGATTCGATCAGGCGAGGCTGCGAAAAGGCGAAACGGTGAAGCGGAGGCGGAAGTATAAACAGCAGTTCCTGGTATCACTGACCGGCAGGACGAAAGCACGACAGGGAGAAAAAACGGAAGCCTTTTTCACGAATAATTACCGTCGTCGGATCGTTCAGTCGTTTTGTCGAAAGGTTGAAATTTTTTTAAGAGGAGGTTTGTTATGAAAAAATTGCAGATCCTTGGCACAGGATGCCCCAAATGCGGGGAGCTTGCGAAAAGGACGGAGAAGGCCGCAAAGGAACTCGGCCTTGAATATGAGATCGTCAAGGTGGACAAGATCCCGGACATCATGGCCTTCGGTGTGATGTCCACCCCTGCCCTTGCTGTTGACGGCGAGGTAAAACTGGCTGGAAAGGTTCCAGACGTCCAGGAGATCCGCGATCTCCTTAAATGAATTCCCCCTTTGCAGAGGAGAAAAGCTGTGATGGATTCCCTTTCAGATTACATGAAGGTTGCCCTTGAGTTTCACGGGCATAAATGTCCTGCCATGCCTATGGGGCTAAGGGCGGGCCTCGCGGCCATGGAAGCCCTGGGCGTAGAACGTTCGAAAGACAAGGAACTGATGCTCTTTTCGGAGACCGGCAACGGCCATGCCGCAGGGTGTTTTCTCGATGGCCTGATGACCGCAACCGGGTGCACCTACGGAAAGGGGAACGCCGAAAAACTGCATTACCACAAAATGGCCTTTACCCTCATAGATACCAGGACCGGGCAAGCCGTGCGGGTTTCCATAAAGCCGGATTTCATGGAAAAGGCTTTAAGCTCTCCCTTCATAGAAAAGAGGAAAAAGGGTGTTCTTCCCCAGGACGTGGAGCCGGAGATCACGGACCCCCAGGTGGAAAGGATCCTGAATCTCCCGGCGGATAAGTTTCTGGAAATCGGTCCCGTCCATCGCGTCCAGATCGAAAAGAAAAAAGGGATCTTCGATGCCCGGCCGTGCATCAGGTGCGGGGAGTTGACTTTTATCGACAAGCTGGAAACCGATGGCGACGGGAATCTGGTCTGCGTTTCCTGCCGGAAATAAATGGCGGAGGGTGCCAACAGCCCTTGCCCCTAAGCCGATCAAAGCTGGTTAAAAGGAATGGGAACCGTCCTTGCCGCTGCCGTTATTACGCTTATCTTCACCACCCTTCTGACAATCGCCGGGGTGGGGGCGGCGTTCATTCTCATCCCGGTCTTTATTTCCCTGGGGGTGGAAGTGCATGCGGCAATGGCCACGGCACTTCTTCTTAACTCCATCGCCATGACCTTCGCCTCGTTCCGGTTTGGCAAAAAGGGCCTCATCATGTGGAGAACAGCCCTGCCAATCCTGGTGGTCGCCACAATTTTGTCTCCCTTCGGGGCTTTTGTCAGCCAGGGGCTGAACCGGACCCTGCTGCTCTGGATGTTTGTGGGGTTTCTTCTTTTCGCGGCCGGCATGATGCTTTTTTACAAGGCACGGGAAAGGGAAATCCATGGCTCCCGGGCCCGCCAGGTCGGTTATGGGCTGGGGGTCGGGGCTTTTGCGGGCTTTCTGGGGGGTCTGCTTGGGGTTGGAGGAGGGAATTTCATCGTTCCGGTACTGGTCTGGCTGGGGTGTGATCCAAAAAAAGCGTCCGCTACCACCTCG